>NZ_JBKOTX010000103.1:0-20209 GCF_047086965.1 Roseovarius halophilus (ex Wu et al. 2025)
CGCATGGCATGGACGGCGCGGCGGGCCAGCGGCCCGGTGATCCAGCGGCTTTCGCCCGTGGCCGTGGCGATGCGCCCGTCGAAAGAGCCCGCCAGCTTGAGGGTCACCCGGGGCCGGCCTGCGCGACGGTTGAGCAGGTATCCGGCAAGGTCGGCCTCCGCCCGGGCGCGCAACACACCGGTCTCGACCGTGATCCCCGCGGCGCGCAGCGCGGCAATCCCGGTGCCCGCGACACGCGCGTCAGGGTCCCCCGCGGCCACGACGACACGGGCCACCCCGGCCGCGATCAACGCTTCGGTGCAGGGCGGGGTCTTGCCATGATGCGAACAGGGTTCCAGCGTGACATGGGCGGTGGCGCCGCGCGCCGACGCGCCCGCCATGGCCAGCGCCTGCGTCTCGGCATGGGGGCGCCCGCCATCGGCGGTCCGCCCGCGGCCCAGCACGCGGCCTTCTTTGGTGATGACACAGCCCACCGCGGGGTTGGGCCAGACACGCCCCAACCCGCGCCGCCCGAGCATCAGGGCCTGCGACATGACCCGCGCGTCGCTGTTGCGGGTCACTCCGACGCCGGGCCTTTTGGCTTGGCGTCGGCGACCTCGTCCTCGGCCGCCTTGGCCTGGGGCCGCAACTCACTGACGAATTTGTCGAAGTCATCCGCGGCCTGGAAGTTCTTGTAAACGCTGGCAAAACGGACATAGGCGACGGTGTCGATCCGGGCCAGCGCCTCCATCACGATCTCGCCGATCTGCTTGGAGGGGATGTCGGTCTCGCCCATGCTTTCCAGCCGCCGGACGATGCCCGAAATCATCTGGTCGACCCGCTCGGATTCCACGGGGCGTTTCTGCATCGAGATGCGCACCGAGCGTTCCAGCTTGTCGCGGTCGAAATCCTCGCGCCGGCCGTTGGACTTGACCACCACAAGGTCGCGCAGCTGGACGCGCTCATATGTGGTGAAGCGGCCACCGCAGGCCGGGCAGAAGCGCCGCCGCCGGATCGCGACATGATCCTCCGCGGGGCGTGAATCCTTCACCTGTGTATCGACGTTTCCGCAAAACGGGCAGCGCATGGTCCTGTCCTTCTCGTCACTGGCGGGGTCCCTGCCGCTGGGGTCTGACGCCCCGGTTGTCCACAGGCACTATAGGGGAGCCGCCAGGTTTTGGGTAGAGGCCAATTGGCGCCCCAAGATGCGGGTTGGCGCAGCGTGGCACGGGGGACTCACCGCATAGCACATCCGCCCGGGCCGGTTCGGTCTCCGCGTGGGCCCCGTAAGGGACCGGGCAGCCCGATCCTCGGGGCCGCCGGCGAAAGCTGGAAGGAAACTGGAGACAGATCCGCCCTGAGCAACATCGGAAAAAGTCAAGCTCAGGACTGCGCCGGCACCATCATCGCCGCCACCTGCCGCCGGTGCGGACGGCGCCGATGCTCGAAAAGATACAGCCCCTGCCAGGTGCCCAGCGCCAGGCGCCCGCCGCTGACCAGCACCTGCAGGCTGACCGGCAGCATGGCCGCCTTGATATGGGCGGGCATGTCGTCGGGGCCTTCCTGGGTATGGGTGAGGTAGCCCATGGCGGGGTCATCCGCGGGCGGCACCAGCCGGTCGAAATAGGCGACCAGATCACGCTGCACCGCCGGGTCCGCGTTTTCCTGGATCAGCAAAGAAGAGGACGTATGCTGCACGAACAGTGTCAGCACCCCCGTGCCCCGCACCCAATCGGCCACCTGCCCGGTGAATTCGTAAAGGCCGGGGCCATCGGTGGCGAGGGTGAACCGGGTCTGCATGGGGGCTAGAAGATGTCGTCGCCCTGCTGGTCGATCACCTGCCGGCACTTCTGCACCGTGGCCTCGACGGCCTGGTCGCGGTCGGCGACCACATCGGCGCGGATCAGGCTGTGGGTCCGGGTCTCGCCCCCCACCTCGCGCTCGATGCGGCCGGCGATGCGATAGCCGCCCTCGGCCTTCATCGGCTCGGGGAAGATGCGATAGCCGTTATACGCCAGCGGCTCGGCCGCCTCGGGGGCCGCGCCCCCGCCGTCGCCGCCACCGAACAGTTTCCTTAGAAGTGACATGCTGAGGCTCCTTTCAGTTCCCGAGTGAAGCAGGCCGGGGGCACCCTGTCCACGCCGACCGGCCCGGCGTTACTGATCCAGGAACGACCGCAGCTTGCGGCTGCGCGAGGGGTGCTTGAGCTTGCGCAGGGCCTTGGCCTCGATCTGGCGGATGCGCTCGCGGGTCACGCTGAACTGCTGGCCCACCTCTTCGAGCGTGTGGTCGGTGTTCATGCCGATACCAAAGCGCATGCGCAGCACGCGTTCCTCGCGCGGGGTGAGCGAGGACAGCACCCGCGTGGTGGTATCCTTGAGGTTGTCCTGGATCGCCGAGTCCAGCGGCAACACCGCCTGCTTGTCCTCGATGAAATCACCCAGCTGGCTGTCCTCCTCATCGCCGATGGGGGTTTCCAGCGAGATCGGCTCCTTGGCGATCTTCATCACCTTGCGGACCTTTTCCAGCGGCATCTGCAGCTTGCCGGCCAGTTCCTCGGGCGTGGGTTCGCGGCCGATCTCGTGAAGCATCTGGCGGCCCGTGCGCACCAGCTTGTTGATGGTCTCTATCATGTGGACCGGGATGCGGATGGTGCGGGCCTGATCGGCGATACTGCGGGTTATCGCCTGGCGGATCCACCAGGTGGCATAGGTCGAGAACTTGTAGCCGCGGCGGTACTCGAACTTGTCGACGGCCTTCATCAGACCGATGTTCCCTTCCTGGATCAGGTCGAGGAACTGCAGCCCGCGGTTGGTGTATTTCTTGGCGATCGAGATCACCAGGCGCAGGTTGGCCTCGACCATTTCCTTCTTGGCCGCGCGGGCCTCCTTCTCGCCCTTCTGGACCTGGGCGACGATGCGGCGGAACTCGGAGATGTCGACGCCGACGTACTGGCCGACCTGGGCCATCTCGGCGCGCAGGTCCTCGATCTTGTCGGTGTGGCGCTCGACCAGGGATTTCCAGCCCCGGCCCGAGCGGTTGGCCATGTCCTCGAGCCAGCCGGGGTCGAGCTCGCGGCCACGGTAGGCCTCGATGAACTCGCGGCGGTTAATGCGGGCCTGATCGGCCAGCTTCACCATGGAGCTGTCGATGGACATGATGCGGCGGTTGATGCCGTAAAGCTGGTCGATCAGCGCCTCGATGCGGTTGTTGTGCAGGTGCAGCGAGTTGACCATCTCCACGATCTCGGCGCGCAGGGCCTGGTATTTCTTCTCGTCCGCCGCACTGAAGGAGCCGTCCTCGTTGAGTGTCGCCGACATGCGGGCGTCCTGCATCTCGGAGAGCTTAGCGAAATCGGCGGCGATGGTGTCGAGGGTTTCGAGCACGCGCGGCTTGAGCGTTGCCTCCATCGCGGCCAGCGACATGTTGGCGGCGTCTTCGTCCTCGTCCTCGTCATCATCCTTGGCGATGGGGTTCCCGTCGGCGTCCAGCTCGGGGCCCTGGTCCTCGGCCTTGTCCGCCTGCTCGGGCTTGTGGGCGGCCTCGGGTTCGACGACCGGGGCAGTGTCGGCGGCCTCCTCGTCAAGCTGATTGCCGAAGGTGGTTTCCAGGTCGATGACGTCGCGCAGCAGAATTTCCTCTTCCAGAAGCTCGTCACGCCAGATGGTGATGGCCTGGAAGGTCAGCGGGCTTTCGCACAGCCCCGCGATCATGGTGTTGCGGCCGGCCTCGATGCGCTTGGCGATGGCGATCTCGCCCTCGCGGGACAGCAGTTCGACACTGCCCATCTCGCGCAGGTACATGCGCACCGGGTCGTCTGTCCGGTCGAGCTTTTCCGACCCCGAGCCGCCCATGGCCACGTCGCGCCCGCCCACGGTGGCCACCTCGGTCGAGGTGGCTTTCTCGTCCTCGCCGTCGGGGACTTCCTCGCTTTCCTCTTCCTCGGTGACCTGGATGCCCATTTCGTTCAGCATCGACATGACATCCTCGATCTGGTCGGAACTGACCTGGTCGGGCGGCAGCACCGCATTGAGCTGATCGTAGGTGATATAGCCGCGGTCCTTGGCCTCGGCGATCATCTTCTTGACGGCCGTCTGGCTCATGTCGATGGCAATGTCGCCCTCCGCGCCGTTCTCGCTGCGATCCTCGGTGTCCTTGGCTGCCATGAAAGTCCCCTCTGGCTGTCTCGCAGTGATTCGGTCGATACGATTCGTCCGAATCAATCCTGCCGCCGCGCGATTCGCAATGCCTCGCGCCGTGATTTCGAGGCGCTGTTGCCCCTGTCCCCTGATGCCGCGCGCGACGACCAGCGCAGTCGTTAGCTAGCGCGACCGATCGCCCTTGGCAAAGTCGATCTTGCTTAACAAATCGTCAAAGGCGCTGCGTTCATCCCGTTTCATGCGGGCCCCGTTCGGGCCTGTGTCATATTCGGCCCGATCGTCGTCATCCTGTTTGCCGGCGCGGTTCATCGCCGCGCTGGACTGCGCAAGCCGCATCGTCAGCCGTTCGTCGGCCACGTCCGAAGTCAGATCCTCGATCGCCTCCTCGACCTCGTGCGGGTGGCCGCGTCGGGCGTTGAGCTTGGCCAGTTCCTCGGCCAGGCACATGGTCGCGACCTCGCCGTTGTCTGGTCTGCGAACGGCTGGCGTGATGGCGACGTGGGCCTGCGCGAAGAGCTTTTCAAGAGGCTCGGGGCCGATCATTCCGGCCACCTCCGCCTCGACGCCGGGGCCCTGGGCGCGCAGCAGGGAATCGCGCAGCCGCGCATGGTCGGGCGTGGCGCAGTCCATCCGCTCCAACTCGTGCAGGAAATCTGGCAGCAGGGCGGGGTTGCGGATCAGCGTGGCCAGGATGACCCCCTCGCGGAGCTGGTCCTCGACCGGGCCACCTGTGGCCAGCAGCGAGGCCTTGCTGGCCGCCATGGGCGGGGCGATCTTCCATTCCGGCAAGGACCAACGGCCACCAGGGCGCCAAGCGCGGCGGTGCCCGGACGGCCCTGTGCCCTGCCCCGTCCCCTTACCTGTCCCCTGGCGCCGGGCCGGGCCGAACAACTGCCAGCGCAGCTCCTTTATGGCCTCGCCGTAGTGGCCGCGGATCGACGGATCGCGGATCAGATTGATCTTGTCGCGCAGGGCCTTGTCCAGCGCCGCCCGGCGTTCGGGGCTGTCGATGGACTTGCCCTCAACCTCGCGCTGCCAGAGCAGTTGCACCATGGGCAGGGCCGCGTCGAGCTGCTTGCGCATGCCGCCCGGGCCCTGGGCGCGCAGCAGATCGTCCGGGTCCATCCCCTCGGGCATCATGGCGAACCGCAGCGACTGGCCCGCCTGCAGCAGCGGCAGGGCCAGGTCCATGACCCGGCCCGCCGCCCGCTGCCCGGCCGTGTCGCCGTCCAGCGTGATCACCGGCTCGGGGGCGACGCGCCAGATCATGGCCAGCTGCGCCTCGGTGACAGCGGTGCCAAGGGGTGCGACCGCGGCCTCGAAGCCCGCCTCGGACAGCGCGATCACGTCCATGTAGCCCTCGGCCACGATCAGCCTCTGGCCCTTGCCGGCAGCCTCGCGGGCGCGCTTGAGGTTGAACAGGCTGCGGGACTTGTCGAACAGCTCGGTCTCGGGCGAGTTGAGGTATTTGGCGTTGTCGGACGGGTCGAGCGCGCGGCCGCCAAAGGCGATGCAGCGCCCGCGCGCATCGCGGATCGGAAAGATGATGCGGTTGCGGAAGGTGTCGTAGGGATCGCGGCCCCGATCGCTTTCGCGGGCCAGCCCGGCGGCGACGATCAATTCCTTGTCGACCCCCTTGCCGGTCAGATGTTCCCAGAGGTTCGACCAGCCCGGTGGCGCCAGGCCGATTTCCCAGCGCGCCAGGGCCTCCTCGGACAGGCCGCGGCCGGCCAGGTAATCGCGGGCCTCGGCGCCCGCCTGCGTCTTGAGCTGCAGGCGGAAGAATTGCACGGCCATTTCCATGACCTCGGCAAGCTGGGTGCGCCGGTCGGCCTTTTCCTGCGCGCGGGGGTCGCGTTCGGGCAGGGTCATCCCGGCCTCGCCCGCCAGGATTT
This sequence comes from Roseovarius halophilus (ex Wu et al. 2025), assembly GCF_047086965.1. NCBI lineage: Bacteria > Pseudomonadati > Pseudomonadota > Alphaproteobacteria > Rhodobacterales > Roseobacteraceae > Roseovarius > Roseovarius halophilus (ex Wu et al. 2025). The sequence continues at coordinate 6,035 of NZ_JBKOTX010000103.1, forward strand.
CCACCGCCTCCATGAAGGCGACATTCTCGGTCTCGCGGACAAAAGAAATGGCATCGCCCTTGGCGTGGCATCCGAAGCAGTAGTAATACCCCTTTTGGTCATCCACGTGAAAGCTTGCGGTCTTTTCCTGGTGGAAGGGGCATGGTGCCCACATGTCGCCCTTGGCCTGGTTGGACTTGCGATTGTCCCACATCACCTTGCGGCCGACGACCTGGGCGATGCTCAGGCGGCTGCGCAGTTCGTCGATGAAACCGGGGGGCAAACTCATACGTCAAATATAGGCCCTGCCCGGCCCGACTGCGAGTCCCGATCAGACCTTGGGCGCATTGGGCGGCGGCGTGATGAGGCGGCGCGCCCGTGCCTCGCGCCAGGAAATGAAGCTGACCGAGGCGACAATGACCACACCCCCGACGATCACCCAGGCATCCACCCCCTCGCCGAAGACCACCGCGCCCAGGGTCACCGCCCAGATCAGTTGCAGGAAGGTCACGGGCTGCGTCACGGTCAGGGGCGCGGCCGCGAAGGCCAGCGTCATGGTGTAGTGCCCGGCGGTGGCAAAGCAGGCGACGCCGAAAAGCCAGAGCAACTGGGTGCCGGTGACAGGCACCCAAACGGTATAGGCGAAAGGCGCCAGCCCGATGGTGACCGTGATCGAGAGCATCCCGACGATGACCGCCGCCGACACCTCGCCCGACAGCCGCTTGGTGATCATGTAGCCCGCCGCGAAGGCCATGGCGGTGAAGAGCATGGCCAGGTGGCCCGCGTTCAGCTCGCGCAGGCCGGGGCGCAGGATGATGAGCGCACCGATCAGGGCCATGACGACGGCCGCCAGACGGCGCGGTGGCAGGTCCTCGCCCATGAAAAGCGCTGCGCCGACCGTGACATAGACCGGGTTGAGATAGTTCATCGCCGTGACCTCGGCGATGGGAATGCGGGTCATGGCATAGAACCAGAGGATGACGGCCACCGTGTGCGCCGCGCCGCGCAGGGTAAACAGCTTGAGCTGCCGGGGCGTCAGCCGCGCCCGCAGCATGGGCCGGAGCATCGGCAGCAGGAAAACCAGCCCGAGCAGGTAGCGCAGAAAGGCGGACTGCGCCGCCGGAATGGCATCGCCCACGTGTTTGACCAGCGCGGTCACGGCGACGAAATTCAGGCCAGTGAGGATCATCCAGAGGATGCCCGCGAGGGGGCGGTGCTGCTGTGGCATCGTGTCAGATGATCCGAGTTTTGCAGGGGTCGCAAGGGGGCTTTGCCCCCTCTGCCTTGGGCATTCACCCCCACGGTATTTGAAACCCAAAGAAGGCTAGTCTGCGCGCAAAAGGCCGGCCGCTATAGCCCACATCACGCAGCCAATCAGGACCTCGAGCCCCTGCCAGGCGCCGGGGCGGCGCATCAGCGGGGCCAGTAGCCGGGCGCCATAGCCCAGCGAGAAAAAGAAGGTAAAAGAGGCCGCCACGGCCCCCGCCCAGAAGGCCCCCGCCTGATCCGCATGGCGCGCGGCGACCGAGCCGATCAGGACCACGGTATCGAGATAGACATGCGGATTGCCCCAGGTGATGGCCAGGCAGAAGAGCAGCGCCGCGCGCAGGCTGGTGGCCGCGCCATGGGCCGGGTCCAGCGCCGCGCCGCCGATCCAGGCGCGGCGGAAGCTCAGCGCGCCGTAGACCAACAGGAACCCCGCCCCCAGCCAGCGCATGACAGGCGCGAGCCCGGGCAGCCAGGTGGCCAGCGCGGCAAAGCCGAAGACGCCGACGGTGATCAGGATCGCGTCCGAGACGGCGCAGGTCAGCACGACCGGCAGGACGTGTTCGCGCCGCAGCCCCTGGCGCAGGACAAAGGCATTCTGCGCCCCGATGGCGAGAATCAGGGAAAATCCGAGGCCGAAGCCGGTGGTGAACGCGCTTAACATGAGGGCCGGTTTGGCGCGACGGGGCAAAAGGCGCAAGGGCGATCGCTCTGGCCGGTCGCTGCGACAGGTGCCGAAAACCTGCGAGCGCCGCGCGCCGCTCAGGCGGGCGGCGCTCTCCTTTTGGAAAGGGCCCGGCCCTATTCGGCGGCGTAGGCCTCCAGCACCGCGTCGGGGGCCTCGAAATTGGTGGTCACGGTCTGGACGTCGTCGTCGTCCTCGAGCGCCTCGACCAGTTTCATCACCTTCTGCAGCCCTTCGAGGTCCACCGGCGTGGTGGTCTGGGGCCGCCAGATCAGTTTGGTCGAGCTCGACTCGCCCAGCTGTGCCTCCAGCGCGCTGGACACATCGTTGAGGTCGGTATCCACGCAGAGGATGACGTGTCCGTCCTCCGAGCTTTCGCAGTCCTCGGCGCCGGCCTCGATCGCGGCCATCATGACGGTATCGGCATCACCGGCCTCGGGGGGGTACATGATCTGGCCCTTGCGATCGAACATGAAGCCGACCGAGCCGGTCTCGCCAAGGTTGCCGCCCTGCTTGGAGAAGGTCGAGCGGACGTTCGAGGCGGTGCGGTTGCGGTTGTCGGTCATCGCTTCGACGATCACGGCCACCCCGCCCGCGGCATAGCCCTCGTAACGTATTTCCTCATAATCCTCGGCATCGCCGCCCAGCGACTTCTTGATCGCGCGGTCGATCACGTCCTTGGGCACGGATTGCGACTTGGCTTCCTTGACGGCCAGACGCAGGCGCGGGTTCTTCTCGGGGTCGGGGTCGCCCATCTTGGCGGCGACGGTGATCTCCTTGGCAAGCTTGGAGAAGAGCTTGGACCGCGCGGCGTCCTGGCGGCCCTTGCGGTGCTGGATGTTTGCCCATTTCGAATGGCCGGCCATGGTACTCCCCTGAGGTCTTTGGCATCTGGCGGCTGTCATACCCAAGGCTGCGGCGCTGGGCAATGGCACAGGCCGAGTCGCGCAGGCCGGCAGCCCCTGGCGCGGGTGGCTGCCGCTTTACACCTATCGTCGCGGGCCGGGCGCGGTTAGTCTCGTGCCCTCAAGACCACGCCAACGGGAGGGAGGACCCCATGCAGATCTATCCGACAGTGGAATTACAGGACGGACGCTGCGTCTCGCTGAGCCGGGGCGACCTGGAGAACCCGGCGATCTGGCATGTCGATCCGGTCGAGACCGCGCGGGGCTTCGCCGAAAAGGCCGGCTGGGTCCATATCACCGATTTCGATGCCGTGGCCCGGTCCGAGACCGACAACAGCACCCTGATCGAGCAGATCATCCGCACCGCGCCGGGATCGGTGCAACTGGGCGGCGGCATGGGCACCATGGACCGCATCACGCGCTGGATCGAGGCCGGGGCGGGCCGCGTCGTCATCGGCCAGACCGCGCTGGTCAATCCCGACCTGGTGAAGGAGGCCGCCCTGGCCTATCCCGACCAGATCGTGCTGGCGCTGGACGTCTACCAGGGCAAGGTCATGTCCCGAGGCTGGCGCGACAGCACCGTCTTCGATCCGCTGGACGTGCTGGGCTGGTTCGAGACCGATGCGCTGGCGGCCATCGTGGTCACCGACATCGATGCCGACATGGAAGACGAGGTCGAGGCCTCGGTCTCGCTCATCACCCGGGTGGCCGAGGCGTCGCGCACGCCAGTGATCGCCCGCGGCACGGTGCGCACGCTCGATGACATCAGCACCCTGAAATACGTGCCCCAGGTGGCGGGCACGGTGATCGGCCGGGCGCTGTTCAACAAGACCATCGACCTGCAAGAGGCCGTTGCCCTCGCCGCCCCCGAGCCCGAGGAAACCGTCGCGCCCTTCGTTTGAGCCAGGGGCGGCAGGCGATTGCCGCCGCCGCACGGGCGCAATAGGGTCCGGACATGACACCGGACCAGGCCCTTCTGTTCGCCCTTTTCGGGCTGATCTTCGCGCTGCTGCTCTGGGGGCGCATCCGCCATGACATCGTGGCCTTCGGCGCACTGATGGTCGCGGTGGCGGCCGGGCTGGTGGATGTTGACGCGGCCTTTTCCGGCTTCGGACACCCGGCCACGATCATCGTGGCGCTGGTGCTGATCGTCTCGGCCGGGCTGGTCAGGTCCGGCGCGGTCTACCTGATTACCCGGACCATGATCGACCGCAGCCGCCGTCCGGGCGCGCATATCGCCATCATGGGCGGTGTGGGCAGCGTGCTTTCGGCCTTCATGAACAACGTGGCCGCGCTGGCGCTTCTGATGCCGGTGGACATCCAGACCGCGCGCCGGGCGGGGCGCAGCCCGGGATTGTCGCTGATGCCGCTGAGCTTTGCCACTATCCTGGGCGGGATGGCCACGCTGATCGGCACCCCGCCCAACATCATCATCGCCGCGATCCGCGAGGACAGCCTCGGCGCGCCATTCGCCATGTTCGACTTCGCCCCAGTGGGCGCGGTGGTCGCACTTGCGGGGCTGGCCTTCGTGGCGCTGATCGGCTGGCGCTTGATCCCGGCGCAGGATACGGCCACCGCGGGGGCCATGGCCGACAGCTATGCCGATTACCTGGCCGAATTGATCGTCCCCACCGACAGCAAGCTGGTCGGCCAGCGCCTGGCCGGGCTTTACGAGACGGCCGAGAAGAACGACGTGGCCATCCTGGGCCTGATCCGCGACGGCAAGCGCCGCTACGGCGCCGCCGCCAACGCGGTGCTGCGCGGCGACGACATCCTGGTGCTGGAGGCCGCGCCGGGGGCCCTGGACGAGTTCCGCAGCACGCTGTCGCTGAAGTTCACCACCAAGGACAATGCCGAAAAGCTCGAGGCCGAGGGCGACGGGCTGTCGCTGATCGAGGTCGTGGTGCCCGAGGGCGCGCGCATCGCCGGCAAGACCGCGCAGGCCGTCGGGCTTCTCTGGCGGCACCAGACGGTTTTGCTGGGCATGTCGCGCAAGGGCCGGGCGATCAAGACGCAGATGCGCAAGACCAGGGTCCAGCCGGGCGACATCCTGCTGCTGCTGGCGCCCTCGGCCCGGGCCATGGACGTGGCCGACTGGCTGGGCTGCCTGCCGCTGGCCGACCGTGGCCTGTCGGTGACCGCCGACAGCAAGATGTGGCTGGCCATCGGCACCTTCGCCGCGGCCGTCGCCGCCGCCTCGTTCGGGCTGATCTACCTGCCGGTCGCATTGGGGATCATGGTGACGATCTATGCCCTGACCCGGATCGTGCCGCTGTCCGAGCTTTACGATCATGTGGAATGGCCGGTGGTGGTACTGCTGGGGTCGATGATCCCGCTGGGCGGGGCTCTCGACCAATCGGGCGGTACCGATCTGATCGCCAATGCCCTGACGGGGCTGGCCGCGGACCTGCCGGCCTGGGGGATCCTGGCGCTGCTCATGGTCGTGACCATGACGATGTCCGACGTGCTCAACAACACCGCGACGACCATCGTCGCCGCCCCGGTGGGAATCGAGATGGCGCGCACGCTGGAGGTCTCGCCCGACCCGTTCCTGATGGCGGTGGCCGTGGCGGCCTCCAGTGCCTTCCTCACGCCTATCGGGCACAAGAACAACACGCTGATCCTCGGCCCCGGCGGCTACAAGTTCGGGGATTACTGGCGCATGGGGCTGCCTCTTGAAATCCTGATCGTGGCGGTGTCTATCCCGGCCATCCTGACCTTCTGGCCACTGTGATCCATGACCAAGCCCTTTCTGATCCTGCAACTGCGCCCCGAGACCGAGGCGAGTGATAACGAGTTCGCCGCGCTCTTGCGCAAGGGCGGGCTGACCCCGGATCGCGCGCACCGCATCCGGCTGGACTGCAAGGACCTGCCCGAAGATCTCGACCTGTCCGATTATGCCGGGGTGATCGTCGGCGGCGGGCCGGGCTGCGTCAGCGACGCGCCGGAAGAGAAGTCGCCCGTCGAGGCGCATATCGAGGCCGCCTGCCTGTCGCTCATGCCCGAGATCACGGTGCGCGACATCCCCTTCATGGGCTGCTGCTACGGCATCGGCATCCTGGCGCATCACCTGGGCGCCGAGGTCTCGAAGGGGCGCTACGGCGAACCCGTGGGCGCCGTGACCTGCCGCGTGGTGGGCGACGACCCCCTGCTGACAGGCCTGCCGGGGGAATTCGACGCCTTCGTCGGCCACAAGGAGGCCGTGCAGCACCTGCCGACAGGCGCAGTGCACCTTCTGGAAAGCGGCCCCTGCCCGTTCCAGATGATCCGCCACGGTGAAAACGTCTATGCCACCCAGTTTCATCCCGAGGCGGATGCCGATGTCTTCGAGACCCGCATCCGCATCTACAAGGACCGGGGCTATTTCCCGCCCGAGACCGCCGACGACCTGATTGCCATGTGCCGCGCGGCGGATGTGACCGCGCCCGAACGCATCCTGCGCAATTTCGTCTCGCGCTACGGCGCGCGCGCGATGGCACCGGGCTGAGCCATGACCTGCCTCCCGGCGGTCGTTCGCGCATGCCCCCTCGATCAAGCGGTCGGGGTGCCAGGCGACCGTGCGCCGCCCGGTGACGCGGTTGGGACAGGTTGACAAAGCCGGCGCGGCGGGCAGGGTATCGGTCTATCTTGTCACGGGAAACTGCAGCGTGTCTTCAACCCCCAAACTCGACAGCCATGATCGGGCGATCCTGCGCCAGTTGCAGCGCCAAGGCCGCATGACCAAGGTCGCGCTGGCCGAGGCGGTGAACCTGTCGCCCACCCCGGCGCACGACCGCATGAAAAAGCTCGAGCGCGCGGGCCTGATCACCGGCTATCGCGCCCAGGTGGACCTGCGCCGCATCGCGCCGATGACCGAGGTTCTGGTGCAGGTGACGCTATCAAACCACCGGGCCGAGGATTTCCGCCGGTTCGAGGCGGCGCTGGAGGACCGGCCCGAGGTCTGCACCTGCTGGGCGCTGGGCGGCGGGGTGGACTATATCCTGCGCCTGGTGGTCGCGGACGTGGACGCCTACCAGCGCCTGATGGATGCCCTGCTCGACGGCGATCTCGGGATCGACCGGTATTTCGGCTACATCGTTACCAAGCCCGTGATCGACCGGCCCGCGCGCATCCCAGACTGATCCGGGAAAACCTCGGCATGACGGCGCTTGCCCCGAGGGATCGTCGGATCGGGGCGCCAAACTCGGACGGAACCTCTGGCCCGAACACGGTAGCGTGGCAACAATCCGACAAGTCTGCCAAGGAGTGTGTCATGCCCGACGATTTTCGCGTTGCCTCGCCGCAGTTGAGCGATGCCCGGCTGTTGCGGTCCTTTTCCTACCTGGGTGGAAAATGGGTCGCCGCGGAGGACCGTGCGACCCGGCCCGTCACCGACCCGGCCAGCGGCCAGGCCGTGGGCCATGTCGCCGCCCTTTCGGGGCATGAGGCGCGTGCGGCCGTCGATGCCGCCCAGGCCGCCTTTGCCGGATGGTCCATGACCCTGCCGCAGGACCGCGCCGTGATCCTGCGCCGCTGGTTCGACCTGATGATCGCCCACAAGGAGGATCTGGCGCGGATCATGGTCGCCGAGCAGGGCAAACCGCTGTCCGAGGCGCGTGGCGAGATCGACTATGCCGCCTCGTTCATCGAATACTACGCCGAGGAAACCAAGCGCCCCAATGTCGAGGGTGTGACAAGCCACCTGCCCGATGCCGAGGTGGAACTCTGGCTGGAACCCGTCGGCGTGGCCGCTCTGATCACGCCGTGGAACTTCCCCTCGGCCATGCTGACGCGCAAGGCCGCGGCGGCGCTGGCGGCGGGATGCACGGTGGTGGCGCACCCAAGCGTCGAGACACCCTTTTCGGCCCTCGCGCTGGCGGAACTGGCCGAACGGGCGGGATTGCCGGCCGGGGCCTTCAACGTGGTCACGGGCGATGCGCCAGCCATCGTGGAGCCCTGGACGCAGGATTCCCGCGTACGCGCGCTGTCCTTCACCGGCTCCACGCCGGTGGGGCGGCTGCTCTACCGGCAGTCTGCCGAGACGGTGAAGAAACTGGTGCTGGAACTGGGCGGCCATGCGCCCGTCATCGTCTTCAAGGGCTGCGACCTGGACGAGGCCGTGGCCGAGGCGATCAAGGCGAAATTCGCCACATCGGGCCAGGACTGCCTGGGCGCGAACCGCATCTATGTGGAGCGGCCCGTCTACGCGGCCTTCTGCGAGAAATTCACGGCCGCGACCCGGGCGCTCAGCGTCGGGCGCGGCATGGAAGACCCCGACATCGGCCCGTTGATGAACGAAAAGGCGGTGCAGAAACAGGAAGAACAGGTCGCCGATGCGCTGGAAAAGGGCGCAACCCTGGCCTGCGGTGGGGAACGGTTGGACCTCGGCCCGCTCTTCTACGCGCCCACGGTGCTGACAGAGGTGCCGGATACCGCGGCGATCATGTCCGAAGAGACGTTCGGCCCCGTGGCTGCCATCGCCCCCTTCGACACCGAAGAAGAGGTCGTTGCCCGCGCCAACGACACGGAATATGGGCTTGTCGCCTATCTGCACAGCGACGACCCGCGCCGCATCTACCGCGTCAGCCGGGCGCTCCAGTTCGGCATGGTCGCGGTCAACCGCACCAAGGTCACCGGCGCGCCGATCCCCTTCGGCGGGACCAAGCAATCCGGGCTGGGCCGCGAAGGGGCGCGGCGCGGGATGGAGGAATTCATGGAACTGAAATACGTCTGCCGCGACTGGGCATGACGACAGCAAAGGCGGGCAAGGAAATTCCTGAATTTCCTTCGCCCCCGTCAAGCGAAAGGACGAGAATGCTTAAGAACGACATGCTTGAACAGTGGGATCGCGAGAACTTCTTCCATCCCTCCACCCACCTGGCCGGTTTTGCCCGGGGCGAGGCGCCGCAGCGCGTCATCACCGGCGGGCAGGGCTGTCATATCGAGGATCGCGAGGGCAACCGCCTGCTGGATGCCTTTGCCGGGCTCTACTGCGTGAACGTGGGCTATGGACGCCCCGAAATCGCCGAGGCGATCGCCGATCAGGCCCGCGAGTTGGCCTATTACCACGCCTATGTCGGCCATGGCACCGAGGCCTCGATCACGCTGGCCAAGATGATCCTCGACCGCGCCCCCGCGAACATGTCCAAGGTCTATTTCGGCCTGGGCGGGTCGGACGCGAACGAGACCAATATCAAGCTGCTGTGGTACTACAACAACATCCTGGGCCGCCCGGAGAAGAAGAAGATCATCAGCCGCTGGCGCGGCTACCACGGCTCGGGGTTGATGACCGGGTCGTTGACGGGGCTCGAGTTGTTCCACAAGAAGTTCGACCTGCCCTTGGCACAGGTCATCCATACCGAGGCGCCCTATTACCTGCGCCGCCCCAACCCGGACATGAGCGAAGAAGCCTTCTCGGCCTGGTGCGCCGCCGAACTGGAGGCACTGATCGAGCGCGAGGGCGCGGACACCATCGGCGCATTCATCGCCGAGCCCCTGCTGGGCACCGGCGGCATCGTGCCGCCGCCCGCGGGCTACTGGGCGGCGATCCAGCCGGTTCTGAAAAAGCACGACATCCTGCTGATCGCCGACGAGGTCGTGACCGGCTTCGGGCGTCTGGGCAGCATGTTCGGCTCGACCCACTACGGGATCGAACCCGACATCATCACCATCGCCAAGGGGCTGACCAGCGCCTACGCGCCGCTCTCGGGGTCCATCGTGGGCGACAGGGTCTGGCAGGTGCTGGAACAGGGCACCGATGAGACCGGCCCCATCGGCCATGGCTGGACCTATTCGGCGCATCCCATCGGGGCGGCCGCCGGCGTGGCCAATCTCAAGCTGATCGACGAACTGGATCTCGTGCAGAACGCGGGCGAGACCGGCGCCTATCTCAACAGCGTGATGGCCGATGCCCTGGGCGACCATGCCAACCTGGGCGAGGTGCGGGGCGATGGGATGCTCTGCGCCGTGGAACTGATGAAGGACCCCGACAACCAGACCTTCTTCGATCCCGCCGACAAGGTCGGTGCCGCCGTCGCCGGTGCGATGCTGGAACAGGGAGTGATCGCCCGGGCCATGCCGCAGGGGGATATCCTGGGCTTCGCCCCGCCGCTCTGCCTGACCCCGGCCGAGGCGGACGAGATCGCGGGCAAGACCGCCAAGGCCGTCGCCAAGGTGCTGGGCTGAGTCCGGCACGGATGACAGGCGCGCCCCGTGGTGCCGCAACGGGCGGTCTCGAGCTTGCCCCGGCCCGAGACCGCGCTTTCGACCGACCCGCGGTCGGAACCGTCAGGGCCCGGGCTGGTCACGGCCATCCCGTCGGTCCGCTTCCACCGCACCGCCTGTTGCACGCGGCCGACGTGCCGGCGGGTTTTGCGCTTGACCCCGCGCCGGGAGGTCGTGTCTACGATGACCCGCGCCGGCTCCGGCGCTGACAAGCCCCGGGAGGTGCCCTAATGATCCTGTGCTGCGGTGAAGCGCTGATCGACATGCTGCCGCGGCAGTCTGCCCAGGGGGAGGAGGCCTTTGCACCCCATGCCGGCGGCGCGGTCTTCAACACCGCCCTGGCGCTGGGGCGGCTGGGCGCGGCGCCGCAGTTTCTGTGCGGCATGTCCTCGGATTTCCTCGGCGATATCCTGCGCGAAAGGCTGGCCGAAAGCGGCGTTGACGCCAGGCCCTCGCCCCGGCTGGCCGCACCCTGCACCCTGGCCTTCGTCCGGCTGATCGACGGCCAGGCGAGCTATGCCTTCTATGACGAAAATTCGGCGCTGCGCAGCCTGCGGGCCGAGGATATCCCCGAGGTGACGGCGAACGCCCTGTTCTTCGGCGGCATCTCGCTTGTGGGCGACGGCTGCGGGCAGGTCTACGAGGACCTGATGCTGGCGCAGGCCGAGACCCGCGTGACCATGATCGACCCGAACATCCGCCCCGGCTTCATCACCGACAAGACCGCCTATCGCGCCCGGATCGAGCGGATGCTGGCGGCGGCCGACATCGTCAAGCTGTCCGACGAAGACCTGACCTGGCTGCGCGGCGCGGGGGACCTTGCCACGCAGGCCCGCGCCCTTTTGTCGACGCGGACCCGGCTGGTCTGCATCACCGAAGGCGCGCGGGGCGTCACTGGCCATACAGAGGCGGGCAGCGTCTTAGTGCCCGCGCCGAAAGCGCAGGTCGTCGATACCGTGGGCGCGGGCGACACCTTCAACGCCGGCCTGCTGGCCGGGCTGGACGCGGCCGGCAGCCTGACCAAACCGGCGCTTGCCGCCCTGGACGAGGAGACGCTGCGCGCCGCCCTGGACCTGGGCGCGCGGGCCGCTGCCGTGACCGTGGCGCGCGCCGGGGCCAACCCACCCAAGCGGGCCGAGCTGTGAGGGCCTTGATCCAGCGCGTCGCCGAAGCCGCGATACGGGTGGACGGCGCGGTCATCGGCCAATGCGGCCCGGGCCTGCTGATCCTGATCTGTGCCATGCAGGGCGACACCGAGGAGCAACCGGCCAAGCTGGCCGCAAAGATTTCCAAGCTGCGCATCTTCAAGGACGAGGCCGGGCGCATGAACCGCTCGGTGCGCGATATCGGCGGGTCCGCCCTTGTTGTCAGCCAGTTCACCCTGGCCGCCGATACCGGCGGCGGCAACCGCCCCGGCTTTTCCCGCGCCGCCGCCCCGGACGCAGGTGAACGGCTGTATCAGCAGTTCGCCGAGGACCTCGCCGCGCTTGGCGTGCCGGTCGAAACGGGGCAGTTCGGCGCGGACATGAAGGTCTCGCTGGTCAATGACGGGCCGGTCACGCTCTGGCTGGAGTCCGATGGCTAGTCGGCACGGGTCAGCTTTGCATTCAACCCGCACGGGGCTAGGATGTTGAAATGTTGAACGTGATCGAACATGGCCAGCCGGGCCAGCCGACACTCCTGATCGCCCATGGGCTTTTCGGCTCGGGGCGCAACTGGGGCGTGATCGCCAAGCGCCTTTCGGATTCCTTTCACGTGCTGGCCCCCGACATGCGCAACCATGGCGACAGCCCCTGGTTTGACAGCCAGTCCTACGCCGACATGGCCGGCGACCTGGCCGGCCTGCTGGACGGGCCGGCGGATGTCGTTGGCCACTCCATGGGGGGCAAGGCGGCGATGATGCTGGCGCTGACACGGCCCGATCTGGTGCGCCGCCTCGTGGTGGCCGATATCGCACCGGTCGCCTATACGCACAGCCAGTCGCAGAATATCGCGGCCATGCGCGCGGTCGACCTGTCGGGCCTCACCCGCCGGTCCGAGGCCGCGCCGCTGCTGGAGGTGGAGGACGCTGTCAAATCCTTCCTGCTGCAATCGCTCGACCTGGCCGGGAAAGGCTGGAAGCTGAACCTCGACGTGCTGGACCGCGAGATGGACAGGATCATCGGCTGGCCTGAGGTGACAGGGACCTTCGACGGCCCCACCCTGTTCCTGTCGGGCGGCGCCTCGGACTATGTCCAGCCCGGGCACCGGGACAGGATCAAGGCGCTGTTCCCGCAGGCACGCTTCGCGAAGCTCCCCGGGGCGGGGCATTGGCTCCATGCCGAGAACCCCCGCGATTTCGAGGCCACGCTACGCGCCTTTCTGGCGTGATCAGACCTCTTTCGCGTCTGGATGCGGGATCAGGTCGCTGTCCTTGGCACGGGTGTGGTCAAAGGCCGGGTCGCTGCGCTTGATCCGGCGCGAGACGTAGTGCGAGGCGGGCCAGGCCGAGAGCAGCCCGACGGCCGCAGCGCCCAGAATGGCGGGCCATGTGTAATAGCCCAGCGACATCACGGCGATGACCAAGCCCCCCGAAAGCATTGGAAAAAGGGCGGAAAACATGAGGATGAGTTTCAGACGATCCATGAAGGGCCTCCTTTCTCACATCTCACGTATGCAGGGCCCGGAGACGGAACAACGGGGCGTCACCGGGTTGTGAGCCTCAGCCCCCAAGCGCCCGCGCCACCAGCGCCGAGACCGGCACCGCCACAACACCGCCCGCCGACGCAGCGGCCAGCAAAGGCCAGAGCCCCGCCCCCCCGCCACCAGCGCGATCACCACGCAGGTGCCCGCAAGGGTCGAGGCGATGATGCCGAAAAGGGCCGCGGCGAGGTGGGTCATCCCCGGTTCAGAATCGCCTTGGCGACCATGATCGAGACCGGCACGGCCACGGTGAAGCCCAGCGCGGCGGCGATGATGATCGGCCGGGCGGTATCAAGGCCCATGACCAGCCCGGCGATGATGAAGGTCCCGGCCAGCGAGGTGCCGATGACGAAGAAGAGAATGGCGGCAAGACGGCCCATGTGAGACTCCCTTGAGTGGTCGTATGGGATGTCTGGAATGTGTCGGGGCGGGCGGCGTTGATTTGGGTCAAAGAGGGCACCGGATGGGTGCGCTTATTGATGCCCCGCCAGCAGATGCCGCGCGATGGCCAGACCGCGGGATGGCGACCCAAGGCCGGGACGGCGCGGTTTATGGCTGCAAAGTCCGGACGACGCACGAGCGCTGCGCCAGCGGCCCCAAATCGCCAGCCCGTCCGGGCGGTCTGGCGATCGCGCGGCACCTTCGGTGCTATTCGCGCGGGGCGCAAATAGATCAAAATTCAAAAAACTAAGAAAAATTTATCACTTAACTCTACCTGTTCTGTCTGTACAATCACGCTCAACCCCTTGAAGTATGATCTCGCGAGCGCGATGCGCAAGCGGAAGTGTTCCGGAAAGAGATCCTAAGCGCCCATGGGCGAAGGCATTTCTAAAACCCACGCAAACTGCATAGAAGTTTTTCTCGTCATTACCGCGCTCAAATTCTTGTATCTTACACTTTAACTGGACATTATCTTGTGCTCCAATCAAGCGACTATAGAAATTGTGGGCTAGATCATTGTTTTGCGCTGCAGAGCGAAACCGCTCTCCATCTTCAATTGTGAATATCTCTCTATAAACGTTGAACCAATCACGCCCAAGTAGGCGGCAGTAGGTTTCAAAAGCAGCTTCTGCCAAAGTAAATATTAGTTGTCCAGTATAGTTCTCTACCGGATCTTCACCTGCATACCCGTCGGCATTCAAACCCATCACATTTTGTGCCAGCAAAAATTTTGATGCCACTTGGGAAATAGGCTTTGTAACGAACCATCTGCCGCATCCCGACCTGACCATAGAGAGCCCCGTGTCTGCCAAAAAATCTTGTCTATGATTCAAGTTGTCGATCTTTTCAGGCTTCTTCGCGGATTGTGTGGGTTTGCAGGTTCTGGATCAGGTCGCGACCAGACCACATGTTGTTTCGTAGGGTGATGCGGGCAGTTGCGTAAGCCGGCCGGCTACGAGGTAGGCCATGTTGATGAAGTTCCGTGTCGTGCGATAGCCTCGGGCGCGGGCCTTG
>NZ_JBKOTX010000104.1:0-20128 GCF_047086965.1 Roseovarius halophilus (ex Wu et al. 2025)
CTCGCGAAACTCGGCCGTGTACTTCGGGGTTCGCTTCTTCGATTCCATAAGGGTCATCCTCTGAGAGTTTTACCCTCTCGGAAACCCGGGACGGTTCACTTCTTCATGACTTCGGCCCAGGTTCGCGCAGGCTCCGCAAGCATCTGATCGTCGAGGCTATCAAGATGCGGTTGCTGCGGGAGTGTAACGGGTGGCCGGCTGTTCGCGGGGCGCCGTCGCATTTCCGACGCATGCTGTCCGGCAACGGACCTGCGGCCGTCGAGATCGATCGGGTCATCGGTCATTGCGGAATCCCGCCGGCCCTACGGCGGACGGCGAACGATCCGCCCGTTACGGCTGTCATTCTCCGATGCCAGGGCGCGCGCTTCCGGAGTGTGGGTCGGCATCGCTTGCATGCCTCCCGCGACGGGGCTCTCCCGTCTTGGACGGGTGGTCTTGCTCTGCCTGCCTTTGGTCGGACTGGGGAGAGTAGAGGGCGCGAAGGTCCTGCTCGGCCACGCCGTCGGCCTGCATGACGAGTCGGATCATCGGATCGGCCAGCATCTCCTCGAGGAGGAAATCCGTCAGCGCCTTGCCGGTCAGCTTGTCCTTGGCAACCGCGTGCTCTAGTTCGGAGGCCGGCACGGTCAGCGTTCGGCTGAGTCCGGGATGCGAGGCGCGCGGATGCAGCCGGACGAGCACGGACGACGTCCATGTGCCCGATTCGATCCAGTCCACAGGTTCCAGCAGCTGGGTCTCGATCTCGTACTCGCCCGGCGGAAGGGTCTCGTTAAAGCTCGGAAGCTGAAACGGTCGCAGGAATACGGCGGTCGTCTTGATCGAATTGGTCATCTCGGTTCTCCAGAATGGTGACTTGGGATGCCATGACGGGAACACCGGCAGAGCGGCCGGCCTCGCGAGCCGACGACGAAGGAACACACCCGTCCTGCGATGGGGCGCTACCGGTTCAATTCCGAGACACAGGCGCCGTCCCGGCTGGGTCATGTCTTGCGTCCCACGTCCAGACGTCGAACTGCGTCAGGGTACTCGGCCCGAAAGTCTGGGCCAGCGGCACATCGGCTGCATCCCGGCCTCGGGCGATCAGGATCCGTCCCATGCGCCTCGAGTTGTTGCGCGGATCGAAAACCCACCAACCGCCATCGAGAAAGACCTCCATCGAGGCCGCGAAGTCGTCCGGGGCGTGGGGCTCGGGTTCGCCGAACTCGCTCAGGTAGCCGGTGCAATAGCGGGCGGGGATGTTCATGCAGCGGCACAAGGCGATCGCGAGATGGGCAAAGTCACGGCACACCCCCTGCCGCCCGACCAGCGTTTGAGAGGCCGTGCGCGTCGCGCTGGCCTCCATGTAGTCGAATGAGACCGCGGAGTGCACGAAATCGCAGATCGCCTGCACGCGCGCCCAGCCTGGCGATGTGGTCTCGAACCGGCGCCATGCCTCTTCCGACAGAAGATCCGTGTCGCGGTAGCGACTGCCGAGAAGATAGACCAGCGTCTCGAAGGGCAGATCCTGGACAGCCGATTGCGTGGCGTCGGGCGCGACCGTATCGGGCAATCCGCAATCGCGGAAGATTCCGGCGGTGGACAACGTGAAATCGCCGGCCGGCGCAACCATCCGCGTGCACCAGTTTCCGAACCCGTCACGATAGCTTTCGAGCGGCAAACTAGGCGAGGTCACCAGATAATCGGCGCGCTCCAGGTCGCCGAAGCGCGAGTAGTGCACGTTCAGCATGGCGATGAGTGGCGTCGGTTGCGTCAGCCGGTACTTCAGCCGGCACCCGATCCTCATCCGGATTCCGGGCGGGTCGCCGTGGTCCGATCGTGGCGCTCTATCGTCCAAGAACGCACGCCCCATCCGCGAGTTGAAAGCCGCGATCGCACCGCCAGGTGTTTCCGGATCGATCGAGATGCGCGTTTGCCGGAAGGTCGATCTCGACACAGGCGGTGTCGACGGTCTCAAATCCCCGCTCACAGCGCCATCCCGGCCCGTAGGGCGCCGTGTCCAGAAAGGCGTTCGCCGGAAGCGCGAAGGGATCGCAACGGCCATCGATCTCAACGAAGCCCCTCTCGCAAGCCCATTCGTCACCGTAGTCCGCATTGGTGAGATAGCCGTTCTCGGGAACGGCAATCGGAACGCAGGTGCCGGACCTGGCGGTGAAACCGCGTTCGCAGGTCCATCCGGAGCCCGAGGTATCGTCGGAAAGATAGGCGTTGTCTGGCAGCAAGATGGGAACGCAGGTCTCGCGATCTTGCCGGTACCCACGATCGCAGTGCCAGTCGTAGCCGGACGATCGCAGGAAGGCATTCTCGGGCACCGGGATCGCCTCACAGAACGTTCCTCCCGTTTCCTCGTACCCGCGACGACACGCCCAGCCCGAGCCGTAGGACCGGCCGGTTGCATAGGCATTCTCGGGGATCTCGAGAGCCAGGCATTCGGCGCCCTCCACCCGATAGCCGAGATCGCAGTCCCAGCCTCCACCATAGCTGCGCGACTGAGCGTTCTGTGGCAACGGCCCGGTGCCGTCCTGCGCAAGGACGGGGAAGGCCATGGACGCGATCACACCGGCAGCGACCGTTATCCTCGCGATCAGCCTTGCAAGCGGCCGCCTTGTTGGTACCTCTTCCTGCCTCATCGGCATTTCCTTTGCGGACCGGAGTCCGTCGGTCGCCGTCCGTGTCTTTGATAGCCCAAGCGTGAGCGTACCTGTGACCCTTCGGGTGGGCGCTAATGGTGGCGAGAAGCCGATGGAATCTGGTCCCGGCGGCATGCCTTCGTTCTCGGCTACCTGGATCGGGAAGTCCTGCGGGAGTGTTGGGCGGGTGCTATCGGTCATCGCAATGACAGCTTGTGCAAGGCCGCAGCCGCAAGCGCATTTTCCCTCTGATGGTAGTCGCCGCGAAACTTGCCGTCCACCCGCACCTCCCAGATGCCGTTTCTTTCGCGTACCTCGACACCACCGCGCTGCGCCGGCCAGTCCTTGTAAGACTCCTGCTTTCCTTCGCTTCTCGGCGGCACTGGTTGCTTGTCGGTCATGTCCGGCTCCTTCGATTTCGGCGCGCGCACTTCTCCGAGGAGCATCACGGCGCGAATGAATTCCTCCGCGTAATCGTCGGTTTCGCGGTGGTCGTGTTCATGCTTGACCATGCGCATTGGTTCCACAAACCGCTCTCGAAGGTGGTCGATGAACCGCGGCTCGGTGCGGGCCATGTACGCGATCAAGGCCTGCAAGACCCGTTCATGTGCCAGCACCCGCCGTTCGAGATCGGTCGTCTCTGCGGGTGTCGTGGAAAGATTTTCGACTGATGCCACTGATGTTCCTCCATCGCGACGAGGTGAGCGACCCTGGCCGTCGCAAGTTCGAATGCCGGCGGGCCAAAGTCAGTTGGTCATGATCCAGCTCGCAACCATCCATCTACCAGGCGGGCCGACATCGCGTGCTGCCGCAGGTTAGGGTCGTGAAAACTCAAACGGCTCGTCTCGCTCGAACGCGGCGGAAGCCGGCCTCGGCGGTTTGATCGCCATGAATGGTCTCGAGCCTTCCCTAAAAGCAATCCTTTGCCACGGGGCGGACGGGTGGGAGAAGGCGCGTACTGTGAACGTGATCGAAGGTCATTGTGCACCCTGCTTGCCGATCGCCCAGATTGTCACGAGCGCAGAGAGTGAAAGGAGAAGAATTGCGGCCGCCTCGATCAGAATGTTTTCCGGCGCCATTTCCTTGCCCTGCAGCACGACCAGACGACCGACCGCGGTGATGGCGATGAATATCGGATAGACAAAGACGGAGTTGCGCCGCGCATAGTAGACCGACACCATGCCAATCACCTCCAGATACAGGAACATCAGGAGGATATCGGCCAGCAGAATGGTTCCGAGCCGATAGATGGCCAGGATCTCGAAGACAACAGCGAGAAGTGTCATGGCCACAATAATCACAAGCAACAACCGCTCGATCATATGGAACAGACCGAGAGCAAATCGCCGTTCACCGCGCCCCGCCCCGGTATCTCCATGTCGGTCATCGGCCTTGTCCGTCTCCGCCAGGGATGGACTGTCGAGGTGGCCCTTACCCATGATGACGAACTCCAGCCATGAACCTACTGGCCGGGTTCGTCATCTGTCCGGGTAGCGATCGGCGCCGCGGCTTCTGTCTGGGGTCGGTCTTTGTGTGTTGACGCTATACCGCCATCGCCCGGGACCGCGGGAGGGTCGCCAACGGGGTCTGCCTCTACCTGCATTCCGCGAAGGAATCTGAACAGGTCGCTGTCCGTCGTCAGGACGAGCGTCGTGTCGTCGGAAATCATGTCGCCATAGGCCTGCATGGTGCGGGTGAAGTCGAAGAATTCGACCGAAACGGCATCGACATTGTAAGCGCCAGCATAGATGTCCGCCGCAGCTGCATCTGCGGCGCCGCGGATTTCCTCGACGGCGCGATAGGCTTCGGACTGGATCTTGTTGAGATCCCGCACCCTGTTGCCTTGAATACGGGCCGCTTCGCCGTTGCCTTCGGACAGGAAGCGTTCGGCGATCTGTCGCCGCTCCGAGATCATGCGGTCATAAATCTTGGGCCGCACGCTCTCGTTGTAGTTTATGCGCTTGAAACGAATGTCGAGAAGCTCGATCCCGAAGACCCGCACCTTCTCGGCCGCCGCCTCGAAGATCTGCTGCTCGACCAGCGCCCGCCCCTTGGTGATGGGCACCAGGGCGCCGATATCCTGCGCAAGCTCCTGATCCGTCAGAAGATTGTCGCGCAGTGGCGTCCGCCCCTTGGTCGTCCGAATGATCTCGATGAGTTCGTGCTTGGCGACGGCATTCCGCGTCTCGCTGCCAAGGATATCGTCAAGGCGCGACTGCGCGCTGCGCTCGTCGCGCAGGCGCAGGAAATATTGCAGCGGGTCGGTGATCTGCCACCGCGCGAATAGATCGACGGAGATGTAGAGCTTGTCCTTGGTCGGCATGTCCGAAGGCGAGCCGTCCCACTCCAGGACCCGGCGATCAATTCGGTTGACCTCCTGAACGAAGGGCAATTTCACCTTGAGGCCCGCCTCGGTGATGGGCGGGCCCACGGGCTTGCCGAACTGGGTGATGATGGCCTGCTCCACTTCGCCGACCGTATAGACGGCGGAGGACGCCGTGACGACGCCGGCCAGGGCGATCCCCGCGGCAATGAACGAAATGGTCTTCACGGGGTCTCTCCTGTTTGTCGATCAAGGTTCAACAGCGGCAGGATGCTCGCCGTGGACCCGTCGACGATGATCTTGGAGCCAATGCCCGGCAGAACATCCTGCAGGGTTTCAATATAGATCCGGCGCCGCGTCACCTCGGGAGCCTGACGATATTCCGTCAGCAGCGCCGTGAAGCGGGCGGCGTCGCCCTCAGCCTCGTTGATCCGCCGCAGGCGATAGCCATCGGCTTCGCGGATGCGCTGGTCCTTTTCACCCTCAGCCAGCGGAATAACCCGGTTGTAGGCGCGCCGCGCCTCGTTGATGATCCGCTCCTTTTCCTGCTGTGCCTGGTTGACCTCGTTGAACGATGCCTGAACGGGCTGGGGCGGATTGATGTTCTTGAGCTGTACCTGATCGATGCTGATGCCCATGGCGTATTTGGTCGCGAGCGCCTGCATCTTCACAAGCGCCTCGCTTTCGATCTCCTGGCGTCCGACGGTGATCACCTCGTCGACAGTGCGGTCCCCCACGACCTCGCGCATGACGGATTCCGACACGTAGCGCAGGGTCGCGCTCGGCTCGCGCACCTCGAACAGAAACTTGCGCGGTTCGGGAATGCGATACTGCACCACCCACTCCACAAGCGCCGCGTTGAGGTCACCCGTTACCATCTCAGTCTCAAGGCGGCCGTCGGTCGGGCTTTGATAGGGGTCTGTGGCGCCCGGCGTCGTGAAGCCGAACTCCTGCTTCAGCTGACGCTTGACCGGGACCAGCGTTGTCGCGTCGACCCCGAACGGGATCTTGAAGTGCAGCCCCGGAGGAACTTCGGCCGAGTACTTTCCGAACCGCTGGACGATCGCGACTGAGTCGCTGGGCACCGTGTACCAGGAGGACCAAGCCCCAAACGCCGCAAGCGCAATGACAGCCCCGATCGCCAGACGCCTCACCGGCGGTGGGCCGTCCGGCAAGATACCGTGCAGCCGATCCCGGCCCTTTCGAAGAATTGCGTCAACCTCAGGGGGCGCACGGGTCTGCCTGTTTTTCCATGGTCCACGGTCTCCAGATCCATTCTCATCAGACGGCATTGAAAGGTCCTCGCTTGGATTTTGCGTTTGGTATGTGTCGCGCGCGTTTCACGGCGTAACGCGTTTTGCGCCATCACTCGGTCGGCTCTGACCGGGATGCCCTCAGAGGTCGAGTTCCTTCAGGCAGGCTTGCGCTATGTCTCGGTCCGGGGCATCGGTTCCCGGCATGGTCGCCCAGCCGGCTGTCATGAGCGCGTCGCGCCGCTGGTAGGTCGAAGCGGCACGGATCGCTTCCATCTTGTCCGCCCGTGCCGGGTCGGAGCGCGCCATGTCGAGGCAGACCGGCACCATGGAAGCGACGACATTGTCTCGGGACATCGCCATCGCCCTGTCGTTCGAGGTGCCACCGGTCACCCAGCCGCCCCATGTAAATCCGACAACGCCGACGAAGACAGCGCCGATCACGGCACCGTAGATGCCGGGCTTGAGCCATTCGGGAGTGTTCATGTTCTATCCTCCTGCGGGGAAAGCGCCGCTTCGCTGTGAGTGTTTGTCTCGGTCGTGGCCGCGTCCCGTCGCAGCGCCTCCTCGAGGTCGCTGTCCGAGATCGCGTGCGACTCGCTCCGTCCGGCATGGCTGCCCCTGCCACGCACCGTCAGGCTGGTCGCCGTGCGTCTCCAGCCCTCGAAGCTGAGCCCCTGCAGGAGTTCTTCCTCGACGACGACCTCGTAGGTGCCGGCGGGCAGTTCGCCCGGGTAACCCGAGAGGGCGAACGGGGCGGAGAAGGTGACCGTCGATCTGGTCGAGCGCGTGGTCATGCGGGGCCTCCAGGATGTTGGCAGAGCCGTCGTTCATCGCCATGACCGGGACGCCGTTTTGGCGCCGGGATGGTCGAACGGATGGCCTCTTGTAGGCGAGAGCCGCTCGACGGGTGCTGACGCAGGTTAGTCCGGGGCCAGCGCGCGCTCTGCGTCGGCGCGCGGGGGTGGCGAACGGCCGGGCTGACCTGTGTAAGGGCGCGTGGGCCGACGCGTGCGTAGAATGGCTGAAATGGCTGCACGAATGCGTCTGCGTTCGTTGTGCCGTGAACGGCGAGCCGGTCGCCCCCCTTCCATCGAGGAGCACGATCACGATGTCCGAACCACTTGTTCTCAACCCCCACCCCCCCGAACTCGAGCCTTTCCTTTACGCGTTCGTCGGCGAGGACCCCCGCGGAAGCCCGGTTACGGTTCTCTCGGCACTTGCGCGATTGAACCTCGACCCCTGGGCGGAGGCGGCAGACCTCGCCGCGCTTGGCCGGGAGGCGGCGGCGACCCGTTTCGGCGCGCTGCTGTCGCGCGTGCGCGACGTGCCGGCTCTCGAAAAGGCGCATGGCCCGGTGGGGCGGGAACTGGCTCATCTTCTTCCCGACCGCTCGGCGCGTCCCGGCAGGGCCGGTCCTGCGTCGGCAACGGGGGCTCCGCTTGCGCCGGGTTTGGTCTGGGCGATCGCTGCCGCACTTCTTCTCGCGGCGCAGATGTTCTTCGGCGGATCGTCGGGGACAGGCGAATGACACCCGCAGCGCCCGCCACGCCCGATGGAAAGACGGCGCCGGAGGATGCCGCTACCCTCTGGGATCTCGAGGAACGGTTCTGGACCGGCGGTGCCGACAGCGCGCGCCGGATGACAGCGCGGGGCGCGGTCTTCGTCTTTCCCTATCCTGCCGGCATCCTTCAGGGCGATGCGATCTGGCGCGAGAAGGACGTCGCCCAGCGGTGGCGCTCCGTCGAGATGAGCGAGCGCTACCTCGCGCGTGAAGGCGAGATTGCCGCTCTCGCCTATCGCGTGTCCGCCGAGCGGGCGGGCGAGCCCATCCACGAGGCGGTCTGCACCTCGACCTATCTGAGGGACGACGGCAAGTGGCTGCGCCTGACCCACCAGCAGACGCCGGCCCGGTAGGCTGGCAAGCGCCGCGGCCGGCACGCCCCCCCCTATCGCAGCGGAGCGCCCCACGCTGCCCGGGCTCGACTCGATCCTCACACCCGGCCGACGGCTTCGCCGAAGATCGCCCGCCTGGTTTCTGCGAGGCCGGGTGATCGGCGACACTGGGACGGTCTCAGCCACTGAAGCCGATATCGCCGACCCCGCCGAGAAGCCCGAAGCCGCGCAGCAGCCAGAGGACGATCAGGATCACCACCGCCAAGTTCAGGATCTGCTTTATCCTGCGGTCCATCGGGACATAGGTGTTGATCGCCCACAGCCCGACGCCGACGACGACAAGGGTGACGACCAGATTGATGAGAGACATTGACTTGGTTTCCCTGTGAGTGGGTCATGCTGGGCCGATGGCGGCCCGGCGAGCTGGGTCGGCGGCTCAGACCTATGCCCGGGCTCCGCAACACGGATCAGACGCGGGCAAAGCTGCGCAGCAGCAGTGCGCCGCCGACCACGACGCCAATTACGCCGCCGATCAGGTACCACATGGTGTTGCCGGTGAAGCGACCGGTCAGAGCCTCGGACACCTGGTCGACGGGCGCGTTGGAGGCCCGCCAGGCGAAGAAGAGCAGCGCGATACCGACCGCCGAGGCGACGACGCCGATGATGTTCGAAAGTGACATGATGTGGACCCCGTTGATTTCGCCGGCCGATGCCGCCCGGCCCTGGCCCGCGTCGCGCCGCCGGTCTGGAGCGCGGCACGCCGGACCTGAGCCATGAGCCTCGCAGAACCGGGGGCGGCTGCACTTACCTGGATCAGCCTCGCCAGGGGCCGACGCCCCCGAGAGGAAACGCGAGGACGGCTAACCTCGATCAGTGCCGCCCGACCCAGGGTGCGTCAGCGTGAGACTGACAGGCGCCCGTCCCAAGCCCACGATGGCAGGACCGCGTCAGAGCCCGACATGCCCTTCGTGCGGGGCGCGCAAGCGTCGCGTCCTTCGGGTTTCGATCAGGGAATGCGCCGATGTTGGACGACCAGATCGCGATCGCCGATACCCTGGCATCCCTCAAGGCTGCCTGCGACGCGGCGCCGGAAGGGGCCTGGAAACACGCCGCGCTCAAGTATTATCGGGCCGCGGAAAGGGCCCATGTCGCCCGCAACACGGCGCTCACGATCATCGAGATCGAAGCGGCGGCTGCGGCGCTTGGCAACCTCGCATCGCTGCCCCAGCTTCGGCGGGACCAACCCGGAGGTGACACGCGCGCGGCTATTTCAGCAGCGGCCCGCTGTGATCGAGATATTCCGGATCGAACCCCGCCAAGTCCGTCAGTCGGTCGAGGTCGCGGAATGTGACATGGCCGTCGCGGACGGTCACCAGCCCCGCCTCGCGCAACTGCCGCAGAACGCGGTTGACATGAACGGCGCTCAGCCCGAGCGCATCGGCCAGATGATATTGCGTCAACGGGCAGGCGAAGCCGGTCCTGTCGCCGAGACCCACAAGAGCCAGCCGCGACCCCAGTTCCAGCAGGAAATGCGCCATGCGGGCGTCCGCGTCGCGCCGCCCGATGCTGACGAGATGCTCGACCACCATCGCCTCGTCCCGTGACGCTGCCCAGAGGATGGCCGTCGCCAGGCGAGGCGTCTCGGCGAGCGCTTCGAGAAGGTCGCTCGCCATCACTTCGGCAGCCTCGATGTCACCGACGGGCTCGAAGCTGTGGTCCGAGGTGCGCAGGAGAACGCTGCGCAACCCGAGAAAATCTCCAGGGATCTGAAAATCGACGATCTGGCGCGTCCCGTCGGCCTGGATCTTGTAAGAGCAGACCCACCCCGCCGAGAGGATGAAGGCCGCCTGCCCGGACTGCCCCTGATGCACCATGTCCCGCCCGGCGGCGAAGGTCCGGCGGCGCTGGTGCAGCCGCTCTAGCACGGCAAGCTCGACCTCCGACAGGGCGACGAAGGTCGAGAGCTTGCGGGTGAGCGGGCTGTTCAACGTGCTGTTCATCGACCCTGTGACGCGTTGGCGGTCCTCAATGGTTTCAGTACTCGAAATTTCTGGCGCGATGACTGCTGTGGATCAGTCCATCATAGCACATTTTCTGCGACAACCGTGACATCAATCAGGCTTTGATCGGCCCGACGGCCGTTCTGCTCCACGGATCAAGGATTCTCCAAGATGCCCGACCAGACAGATCATGCCGGCATGGCGGCCCTCTCGATCTGCGAGGCGCTGCTGCTTGCCATGAACGATCGTGAGCTGCTGCCCGAGCACGAGATCATGGGGGTGCTCCGCGATGCCGCGGCGACCCACGAGAACACCACAGGCACGGACGCCGAAATGGAGTCGCACCGGGCCGTGGCCAGCATCATCAACCGAATCATCGCTGGCGGCAACTCCGTTCGCAGACCGCCGGAATGACAGGCTCGACCAGAGAGGAGACGACGCACACCATGACATGCGCGACCAGACCAGCTGACACCCCGGCCGCCGGTCGGCCCGACAATCAGGACATGCCGGCTGACGCGGGAAACCATGTCGCCACGCCGCAATCCGGTGCACAGGCCCGGCAGCCCGCTGCGGACAACGACGAGTCCGGGCAGGCACAGACACGCCGGGGCGAGACGCCCGCGTCCTGCGCCGACCCGGCCGCCGGCGGGCAAGGCCCTCAGGGCGACACCGCGTTGCGGCCCTCTGACTGGACCCGGACACTGGCAGCCTACCGCCAGCCCATCCCCTCCCGTAGCGTCTTCGAGCTGACCGTCACGCTGGTGCCCTTCGTCGCGATCTGGGGGGTGGCGTGGTGGCTGGTCTCTATCAGTGCGTTGTTGGCCATGGCCCTTGCGCTGGCGAACGCGGCCTTCCTCGTCCGCCTGTTTATCATCCAGCACGATTGCGGGCACGGCTCGCTGTTCCGCGACCGGCGCTTGTGCGACTGGATCGGCCGCGGGCTCGGCGTGCTGACGCTAACGCCCTACGACGTCTGGCGCAAGACGCACGCGATCCACCATTCCACGACTGGCAACCTCGATCGACGCGGTGTCGGAGACGTCCCGACCCTGACGGTCAGGGAGTATCGCGAAAAGGGGTGGCTCGGCCGGGCGCTTTATCGGCTTGTTCGCCATCCGGTTTTCATGTTCGGGGTGGTGCCGTTCTACACCTTCTTCCTGCAGAACCGGCTGCCCGTCCACCTGATGCGCGCAGGCTGGCGCTACTGGCTGAGCGCGATGGGCACGAATGCCGCCATCGGCGCCATCCTCGCCGTCATCGTCTGGCTGGGCGGCTGGGATGTCCTGCTGTTCGTGTTCCTGCCCACGATGCTGCTGGCCGCGATGTCGGGCATGTGGTTCTTCTACGTTCAGCACCAGTTCGAGGAGACCAGCTGGGAGCACGAGGAGGACTGGAATATACAGGAGGCGGCCCTGCACGGCAGTTCGCATTACGACCTTCCCGGCATCCTGCGCTGGATCACGGGCAATATCGGCGTCCACCATGTGCACCACCTCGCCAGCCGGATCCCGTTCTACCGTCTTGGCGAGGTGGTCAGGGACCACGACCTGCTGGCGCGCTCCAAGCGCATCACGCTCATGCAAAGCTTTCGCTGCGCGCGGCTGCACCTGTGGGACGAGACGCGCGGCAGGCTCCTGTCCTTCGCCGAGGCCCGGGCAGTTTCCGCCTGAGCCGTGTGCGGTTTTGCCGATCCGCGCCGGGATCGACATTGTGGCCGGCAACGATGTGGTGCTGATTTGGTGCTGCGAAAGGCTGATGCAGGTAAGTGCCCGCTTTGAGCAATCGGCGTAATGCGGGTGGCAGAGCCCGCGGCGGTCGCCGCGGGCGTCTCGGCACAAGGAGAACCCGACATGACGACGCCCAGGCTCAGCTCGCTCACACTCCTAGCGGCGACCCTGTCCGCATCTTTCGCGCTCCAGGCCTGCAACACCGTGGACGGGCTCGGGGAAGACGTGTCCGCCGGCGCGGATGCCGTGTCGGATTCGGCCACAGACAACAAGGGGTATTGAGAATGAATATCGACCAATTCAAAGCACCGGACAACCGGATGAATGGCGCAACGATGCGCATTTTCGGCAACCTGGATGACGGGCAAGTGGACCAGGCAGGACCCGGCCTTTCCACGCGCAAGATCAACCACGACCTGCGCAACATCCTGACGTGCGCGCAGCTTCTGTCGGACCGGCTGGCGCAGGTCGATGACCCGACAGTGCGGCGGCTGGAACCGAAGTTGACCGCGTCGCTGGACCGGGCCATCACTCTGTGCACGACATCGCGCAAAGATGACAAGGCGGCGAAGGGGCGGCCGCAACGGCAGCGGCTCGCCCTTGCGCCGCTGGTGAACGAGGTCGCGAACACGCTCGGTCTCGACCGCGCGGAGATAAGCTGGATCAATAACGTCGCGACCGCCGTCGAGATCGACGCTGATCCGGACGATCTGTTCCGCACGCTCCTGAATCTGTGCGGAAACGCCATTCTGGCACTGGAGGGGCCGGACTTTCGATACAAGGAGATCCGTGTCGATGCCCGGCGCAGTGGGTCCGGCTGCACCATCGACGTGCGCGACACAGGCCTTGGCGTGCCGGAGGATGCGCTGAAGCATCTGTTCCTGTCGTCCCAGGGGTCCACCCGTCCGGACGGCTCCGGCTCCGGCCTCGGACTTGCGATCGCGGCCGATCTGGTCCGCGCCCATGGCGGTGACATCTGTCTCGTCCACGGCCTCGCCGAAGGCGCGTGCTTCCGCGTCACGATCCCCGACAGCCTCGCAGAGCCCGAGGCGGATGCGATGAGCGAAACGCGCACCGCGGTAGGGGCGAGATGACGGAGCGCGCGTGACGGGCACGGGTCTGAGGCCAGGTCCCGCGCCGCCCACCAGAGCCCGCCGGACCGAGAGCCAGTTCCCGCGTTTCCAGGTCAGCGGATGACCGACATCACCGGAATGGGCGTCCGGCGCGGCCGCGCCCGGCTGCACCACGTGGCGCATATCGACGCGCTGGTCGCGGACCTGCCGGTGCGCAGTTTTGTCGCCGGGGGCCAGCGCATCATCGCCGCCATGGCGCTGCCCCGCGGGCGCGTCGTCGAGGACCAGCTCGCCCGAGCGGGCGGCCAGCGCCTCCGGAACCGGAAAAGGTCAACTCCATGACGCAGAAAACGAAACTCGTGAACCTCGCGCTTCAGGGCGGCGGCGCGCATGGCGCCTTCACCTGGGGTGTTCTCGACCGCCTCCTCGAGGATGGACGCCTGCGCATCGCCGGGATCTCGGGCACGTCTGCGGGGGCGATGAACGCGGTGGCGCTGGCCGACGGCTTCACCCGTGAGGGCCCCGAGGGCGCACGCGCGGCGCTCGATCGCTTCTGGCGCGCAATGAGCGAAGGCGCGAAGCACAGTCCCCTGAAACGCACACCCTATGACGTGCTGACGGGCAATTGGGGTCTGCAGAACAACCCCATGTACCACGCCATGGACGCGCTGTCGCGGATCGCCTCGCCTTATCAACTCAATCCGATGAACAGCAATCCGTTGCGCGACCTGGTCGAGAAGAGCATTGATTTCGAAACCGTGCGCAAATGCACCGCGTTCAAGCTCTACATCTCGGCCACCAATGTGGAAACCGGCAAGGTCGAGGTCTTCCCGCGCGAGGGGCTCACCGCCGACATGGTGATGGCCTCGGCCTGTCTGCCGCACCTCTACCAGGCGGTCGAGATCGACGGCATCCCCTACTGGGACGGCGGATACATGGGCAACCCGTCGCTGTTTCCGTTCCATGGCGAGACTGGCACCGACGACATCGTCGTGATCCAGGTCAACCCGATCGAGCGCAAGGGCGCGCCCAAGACCCCGATGGACATCCAGAACCGCCTGAACGAGATCAGCTTCAACGGCAGTCTGCTCAAGGAGTTGCGCGCGATAGACTTCGTCGACCGGCTGATCCGCCAGGGCAAGCTCTCGGCCGACGATTACCGTCAGGTGCGCGTGCATGTCGTCGAGAACCAGGCGGAGCTCAAGCCGCTCGGCGCCTCCTCGAAAATGAACGTGGAATGGGACTTCCTGAGCATGCTGCGCGACATGGGCCGCGAGACCGCCACGCACTGGCTTGACGCGAGTTTCACCGATATCGGTGAACGCTCGACCGTCGATCTGCGCGCGATGTTCGAGGGGATCGGGGCCCGGCACCAGGGATAGCGGCAGAAAGAAATGGTGGTCACAGTTGACGAAGGGTGCTGTTTCGCCGCCCTCGAACGCTGCATGCGCCAAGACGCACTTCGCGCCGTCCTCCGGTCTCTGGGTTGCCATGGCGCACCTCTCTCAGCCGACCTTGCAGCCCCAGAAGGACGTGTGATCGGCGGCGAAGTAGCCGTCCGCGGCACGGAATTTGCCCTGCAGCTCGACGGTGTCACCGGCGGTGAGCGCGACCATCGTGTGCAGCCAGAGCGCCGTCGCCTCGCGGCCGTAGCCCAGCAGCTCGGAGTCGAGCAGCGGCTGTTCGGCGGCGACGGTCAGCCCCGGCGCGAATGGCATGCGGACGAAGCCGCTGGCGGGCGGCGTGCCGTAGGCGGTCTCGAAGCCGAGCGCCAGCCGCGCCCGCGCCCCAAGGGATCGTGCCATGATGCTCTCCTGTCGCAAAAAGAAGCGGCCCGCGGAGCGGATCCGCGGGCCGGTGGGTCAGTGATCGGGTGCCGGAGGTCGTCTGCGCTGAGCTCAGCTCAGCGGGTCGTTCGTCGTGTAGTGCAGCACCACCGCGATGGTGGCCGCCTTCAGGCTCGCCGCGCCCTCTACGGCCAGATCGACCGGCCGCGGCGCTTCCGCCTCGACCCAGTCGCAGAGCCCGCCCAGCGTCCGGTCGGCCGCGAGCGCCACGCCGATGCTCGCGCAGAGCGCATCGAAGGCATCGTCACGGTCGGCGCCCTGCACGACCGCCTCGATCTCGGCGCGGTGCCGGTAGTGGTAGGCGAGCGGCGACAACGTCACCTCCGGCTCCCCCGGCTCGCCATCGCGCAGGATCAGCAAGCCGTCGGTCGGCACGCGCTCTGGCAGCACGTCGCCGCGGAGCGCGGTCGCGGGCAGCGCCAAGAGCCGCGCGTGTAGCGCGATGAGGATGGTTTCGCGTGGAGTGGGCATTGCGAGTGGCTTCGAATCCTCGCCCACGCTATCGACGCGCAAGCATTCCTACTGATCACGCAGATGAACTTGCGCTCGATCAGCCATCTTCATAGTTTTTCATGTTAGGTGATCAGACACACAGGAGAACCGACATGCAGTTCCAACTGAATACCGACGCCAATATCGAGGGCGACGACCGCCTCGCCGAGGTCGCCGAGCAAACGGTCGCTTCGGCGCTCGGACATCTGACAGACCGGCTGTCGCGAATCGAGGTGCACCTGGCAGATGTGAACGCCGCCAAGGGCGGGACCGATGACATTCGCTGCACCATCGAGGCGAGGCCCGAGGGGATGCAGCCGCAGACGGTCACCCATCATGACGCGACTGTCGAAGCGGCCCTGCGCGGCGAAGCAAGGAAGATCCGGTCGCTCCTCGACAGCGAATTCGGCAAGCTCGGTCGCCACTGAGCCGGAGCACCTTTGGCGCGTCTTGCGTCGACGACCATACGCAGCGCCTACAGCCTCCCCTCCACCCAGTTCGCCACGATCAGCCCCGGCACGCTGTCAAGCGCCCGCTCGGCGTCACGGTCCAGATCGAGCCGCTTCGGTAGCTTCACTTGCGGGACCAGCAGGAAGATGGGCGCGTTCTTCGCTGCCAACACTACCCCGGAGCGTTTGCGGACGCTCGAACCCTGGTTGCGGCCGGTCTTCGCCCGCGACGCCACCGCCTGGCCGCGGGCGTTGATGCGAGCCCGGTCGGCAACGAGCAGGCTTGGGCCGCGGCGACGGTAGACGAAGCGCAGGCGCAGACCCCGACGGCGCTCCCATTCACCGGGCGTGAGTTTGGCGCCCCGGAGGCCGCGGCCGGCGGCCTCGGTGGGGATCGCCAGCCAAAACCCGTCCTTCGAGCGGATGAGCGGGCCGGTGTCGTGCGCGCCGACGATGACCGGGGCCTTCGACCAGACCAGCGCCGCCGCGTTCAGGCTCTCGCCGGCCTTGGGATAGGTCTGGCTCCGGATCGAGTTCGCGAGCCGCCGGCCGAGCCCGGCACCTGTAATCTGGCCGCGCCAAGCGGTCTTCAGCCCGGTGCCGGCCTCGCGCATGGCGGCGGTCACCGCCTTCTCGCCGGCCGTCACCTCGGCCGCCATGGCGGCGACGAGGTCGGGCGTGATGTCGAGTTTCAGCTTCACCGCGGTCAGGCGGGGCGCAGGTCCACGGTCCAGACGAGCCGCTCGCGGTCGCGGACGGGCTCGCCCTGGATGAGGAAGGCCTCGCCATCGATCTCGATGCGGTCGCCGGGCCGCGGGTTCGCAACATCGGCGATGCGCAGATCCAGCCGTGTGGTTTCCGACCAGATGCGCGCGTCGCCGAAGCCGGTGACGTCGTCGGGCCGCCGAAGTATCGCGCGCACGAGCGAGGGCGCGCCGCCCTCGGCGGTGTAGACGACGTCGCGCGCGAGATGCGCGTCGGCGAAGAGCGCGTCGAGGGCGGATGCGAACGCGCTGGTCATGGCTATACTGCTCCCATGAAACAGGAATCGAATTCAGAACGCCCGACGAGGATCCGAGCCGTTCAGGCGCTATCAGAGGCGTTCATGCGCCAGCACCCGGACACGTCCCTCGACCCGAAGGGATATGCTGCAGATTTCCGCGACACCCTTCTCCCGCAGGTCTCGGCGGAGGATTTCGAAGCAGACGTGTCCTCGGGCGATGGCAACGAGCTGGAGAGCAAGTTCAGGGCGGCCCATTCTTCATCAGGGCTGGCAGTCAACTGCTTCGCGCCGTTTCGGAGCCGGATCGCCGACCTCGCCATGCCGATGGGTGCCGGTTTCGACGATCTTCGCTTCGAACGGAAATGCCCCACCGGACTCCGCGGTGGCCGTGCTCCCAACCTCGACGTCGTGCTTACGGGCCCCAGCGGCGTGGTCGGGATCGAGTCCAAGCTGACCGAACACCTGTCGGCTCACCGGGCCGAATTCTCGCCCGCCTACGAGGAGCAGATCAGGGACGGGCGGCGCGACCAGGGATACTTTCGGGAGATGCTGCGCCTCCGGGATAACCCGGACCAGTACACCTGGCTCGACGCGGCACAGCTTATAAAGCATGCGTTCGGACTGGCACGCACCTTCCCCAACCGTCCCGTGACGCTGCTTTATCTGTTCTGGGAGCCGGCAAACCCGAATGCCGGTCCGGAGTTCGCAGCCCATCGCGACGAGATAGAGGAGTTCAAAGCACGCGTCGCCGGATCGTCACCGGCCTTCGAGGCGATGAGCTACCCAGAGCTATGGCAATCCTGGCGCGGCATTCCTTCGACACCCCGATGGCTCCATGATCATCTCGACAACCTCCAGGGACGGTATCTGGTCAGCATCTGAGCGATTCAGAAGCTGCCGTTCAGGCGCACCTGGCCGATGGTGTCGCCCGCGCCGCCCGCGACCGCTTCGATGGCCACGCCGATGAGGGTGTTGTCGGTCGCGACCGTGGTGCAGCGCTTGTTGGTGTCGTCCCAATAGACCTTGGCGCCGACGGTCCAGGCCTGCGAGCCGGTCTTTGTGAGGTCGAAGACGCCCGTGAGCGCCGCCTCGACGGCGACACCGCTGGCGGCATCGCCGGCCGCCACGCCGAAAATCGAGCCCACGAGCAGCCCGTCGCCGGAAGTCACGGCATAGGGCGCGGTCAGGGTAAGCGTGTTGCCGGGCTGGACATAGTTCTTCATCGCGGGGTCCTCTTGGATACGACGACGGGCGGCCCATCGGGACCGCCCGTTCGTCAGGGATCAGGGTTCAGGGGATGGCCCGGCTCACGCACCGGGGTTCTTGTAGAGGCCGCGCCAGTCGATGGCCTTGGCGCCGAAGTCGAGGCGGCACTTGATCTCGACGCCGTCGACGTCGAAGCCGTTGCGCGTCTCGATGTAGGCGCCCTGCTGGCCCTCGAGATAGGCGTACTCGATGGTGTCGATTTGGTTCGGGCTGGCGGCCAGATACCAAGCCGTCTCGCTTGCCGCGTCCAGCCGCGGCTCGGCGATGGGCGCGAGCGTCCGGATTGATTGCGGTACGACGCTTCCGCTCTGGGCGGGCACGAGGTTCTGGGCGACCAGCTGCTCGGCCTTCAGCTCCAGCGACGCAGGCACGATCAGGAAGGCGGGACGGACGTTGAGAACCGTCTTCTTGTCGAGCCCGGTCTGCTTGCGCATCGCCGCGCGCGCCGCGCCCACGCTGTCGACCGCGAGCGCGGCACCCGTGCCGGCGAGGTTCTTGTGGGTGCCATGGAACAGCGCCGTGCCGTCGGCCATGGCCGGGTTGGTCGTCACGATATCCCAGACCACATCGCTCTCGAGCTGGGCGATCGAGTTGCCGTACATCGCCGGGATCCGGGTAAAGGCGTCGAGATCGTCGTTGATCAGCACCTGCCGGGTGATGGCAACCACGCGGCCGTAGGTCTCGATGCGGTAGCTCTCCTTGCTCTCGCCGAGCGTGCCACGCTTGAACTCGCCGCTCTCGCCGACCTTCAGAAGCTGGGGCGCTTCACCCAGCTGGACGCGGTGCATCGCCTTGAAGTCGGTGGCGAGCACCTGCCGGCAGAAGAGCGGGAAGGTCCGGGGATAGGCCTCGTAGGCCTGACGCAGCGTCTTGTTGGTCACCGCAGAGAGGATCTCGGGGAAGTCCGAGGTCGAGTGCACGGCACGGGTCGCCACCTCGTCACGCGAAAGGCCGCGGGTGCTGGCGCCCGCCGTCTCGAGGCTTTCGCGGGCGAGTTCCATCAGCGTCATGCCGCGGTATTCGCGCGCGGCGTCCTCCAGCGGGAAGAGCGTGGGGCTGTAGCGGTGCAGCAGCGCGCTGGAGATCGCCTCGCGCCGCGTGACCGTCGCATCGCGGCCGCCGAGCGGGACCGAGACATGGGAAAAGGTCCGCGTCTCGTCGGACTTTGCGGCAACCTGATCGAGGATCAGACGGCAGGCCTCGTCGATGGAGACGCCGCGCTTGATCAGGTCGTCGGCGAAGCCGCGCTCGAGGTGGAGCTTGTCGGAGAGGCCGTGGATCGTGGACACACGCTCGCGCTCCTGCGCGCGGGCCTCGGTCACCAGTGCGTCGGTATCGACGCTGCGGGTCCGGTCCCCGGGCGCCGGATCGGGCGCGGGTTTCGGCTCGCTGCGGGCGGCCGTGCCCTGCGGCTGCTGACGGGTCTCGGCGGACTTCGTCTCTGTATCCTTCTCCGCGGGCGCGTCGGTCGCGTCGCGGGTGGTCTCGTCGTTCTGATTGGTGTCGTGCATCACATTGGTCCTCTGCTGAGTTTGGTCTGCGGCGCTGCGATGCAGGACGCAGTCGTTGACCGGTTCCTTCGCCCGGAAGCCGGCAGCCGCATCCGCGCCGACCGGCACGGCGGAAATCTCGAAGGGGGTCCAGTCAACCGCACGCCAGAGCTCCCGCGCGCCCTCGGGCTTCGAGATCTCGAAGCGGTGGACCTGGTAGCCGATGGAGACCGCGCGGATGTGCCCGGCCTCGATGTCGCGCCAGATGTCGCCGACCGCATCGCGCTCGGAAATGCGGATGCGGGCGATGCCCTGTCCGTTCTCGATGCGCGCCGAGCCGGGCTCGACCGAGCCGATCACCGCGTCGAGGTCGCGCGCCTCGTGCACCTTCAGGAACGGCGCGCCGGCGTTCAGCCGGTCGAGGCGCACATGATCCGGGTCGAGGCTCAGTTCCTCGTCGTAGGGCTCGCCGAACAGCGTCATGCGCCGGATCCGCGCGCCGGCCGACCAGATCACCTCGACGGTGCGGGCCTCCGGATCGGCCGTGTTCGGCGCAAGCTCCGCCGACCGGCGAAGCGCGGTGAACCGTCCCGGGTTTCCGAGAGGGTAAAACTCTCAGAGGATGACCCTTATGGAATCGAAGAAGCGAACCCCGAAGTACACGGCCGAGTTTCGCGAG
>NZ_JBKOTX010000105.1:0-20107 GCF_047086965.1 Roseovarius halophilus (ex Wu et al. 2025)
GCGGTCCGCGGCGGACGGGCGTTCCGCCGCCGGGGCCGGGCTCAGATCCTCGTAAAGGGCCTGCGCTTCGGGCGCCGGGCCCCGCCGCGTGCCCAGTGCCTGGATGCGCACCACGCGCACACGATCGCCCTGGACAAAGGTCAGCACCGCACCGGGGGCGACCGTCCGGGCCGGTTTCGATATCGTGGCACCGTCGATGCGCACCTTGCCCGCCTGGACCTGCCGCGCCGCCAGGCTGCGGGTCTTGAAGAACCGCGCCTGCCAGAGCCACTTGTCCAGCCGGATCGTGGCACTGGCATTCACTTGGTCTTGAGCCCCGCCAGCGCCTGGGCGAAGGGATTGTCGGGGTCGATGGGCTTGTCTCTGGCCGCAGGTTTCCGGGCGGCCTTCTGTCCGTCCTTGCCGCTGTCCTTGCCGCCGCCTTTTCCGTTGTCCTTGCCGCCGGCCTGGGGCTGTCCGCGCTTGCCCTTGGGGGCGCCCTTGCGGCCCTGCTGAGGCTTGCCGCCCTGCTGACCACGGCGCGTCCCCA
Organism: Roseovarius halophilus (ex Wu et al. 2025); assembly: GCF_047086965.1. Lineage (NCBI taxonomy): Bacteria > Pseudomonadati > Pseudomonadota > Alphaproteobacteria > Rhodobacterales > Roseobacteraceae > Roseovarius > Roseovarius halophilus (ex Wu et al. 2025). The sequence continues at coordinate 530 of NZ_JBKOTX010000105.1, forward strand.
CCCAGGTGAAGGTGTAATAGACCTCGATCTCGGGGGCGGCGGTCTCGGTGTCCGGGGCGTCATCGGGGGCTTGCCCCACGGGCGTTTCCTCGTCCGATGCCTCGGGGATCTCCGGGGCGACCTCGGGCGTCTGGGGCGCGCTTTCGGCCACCGGCGCCACGCCCTGATCGGCGATGTCCGCGGTCTTGTCCTCGGCCGTCCCGGGGGCGTCCTGGGCCCTGGCGGCCGCATCGGGCGCCTCGGCCATGGCGGTGTCGACGGGCTTGACCTTCTCGCGTTCGCCGCGCTCGGCCCGGTAGCCCAACCCCGCCATGAGGCCCGCGAACTGTTCCAGGGTCATGCCCGTGATCGAGAGCATGTCCGCCTTGGCCTCGAAGCCGCCGCGGGTGTCCTGGTCGCGCAGCATGTCGGCCAGCCGTTCCAGCATGTCGATGCGGATCGCCCGGTCGCCCGCGGCCCGATACCCCGACATGGCATAGGTGCCCGGCACCGCGCCTTCGACCGTCGGCACCGTGACAAGCCCCGGCGGCGGCGCCTCGGGGAAGGTCTCCAGCCCCTTGGACAGCGACCAGAGCACCAGCCGCAGCCGGGTCGGCGCGGGCTTCAGCAGCAAAGGCATGAAAATCGTGAACTGCCCAAAGCGCAGGCCGTGCTTGCGCAGTGCGCCGCGCGCCTCCTGGTCCAGCGCCTTGACCTCGTCGGCAAACTCGCCGCGCGGCACCACGCCGAAGCCCTCGATCATGCGGAAGGCAAAACCCCTGGCCCGCCCTTCGAGGGTTTCGTCCTTTTCCATCGCCAGCATGGGCTCGAACAACGTGGCGATGCGGCGGTCGATGAAGTGCTGCAACCGGCGCTGCACCTTCTGGGCGACCTCCGCACCGGCCTCGTCATCGACGAAGGGCGCGACCCGCGGCTTGAGCGGCGCATCCCCCGCCACCAGCTTGCCCACGGCCTGGTCGCCCCACATCAGCCCGCCCTGCTCGGTAAAGTCGAGTTCGGTATCCGGGGCATTGTAGAAGCGGTCGGCGCGCAGGCTGAACTGCGGCTGAAGCGCCTGCAAAGAGGCCTGCCGCAGGGTCTTGGCCTCATCGGGGCTGGCACTTTTGTCCTGCCTGAAACGGAAGCCTTCCAGCCTGCCCACGAACTGCCCCTCGACAGTCACTTCACCCGTGTCGTTCACCTCGGCCACAAGGCCCTCCTTCTGCTTGAGCCGGCGGAGCAGCACGCTGGTCCGCCGGTCCACAAATCGCTGGGTCAGCGCATCGTGCAACGCGTCCGACAATCGGTCTTCTACCGCGCGAGTCGTCGCACGCCAATGAGATTCGTCCGCAACCCAGCCGTTGCGTTGCGCCACGTAGGTCCAGGTGCGGATATAGGCCAGCCGCTTGGACAGGGTGTCGATGTCGCCATCGGGCCGGTCGATTCGCTTGACCTGCCGCGCCATCCAGTCGTCGGGGACGCGGCCCATCTCGTGCAGGTAGCCATAGATCCGAGCCAGCATCTGAGCATGTTCGGTGTGCGAGATGCCGCGGAAATCCGGAATGCGGCAGACATCCCATAGCAGGCGCACGGATGTGCCGTCGCTGGCGCGCGCGCGCACCTCTGCATCCTCGGCCAGGGATTTGAGCGCCAGCAGGTCGTCGCTGTCGCGCACCCGGGTCAGCCAGTCGTCCTCGGTGCGCAACTCCAGCGACCGGATCAATCGCTCGGGCGTGCCGAAATCCAGCCGGGCGTTGCGCCATTGCAGTTTCTTGACCGGGCGGAACTGGTGGCTGGTGATGGCCTCGACCACGGGGTCGTCGATGGCCGGGGCCTCGCCGGTGACACCGAATGTGCCATGGTTCATGTGCCGCCCGGCGCGGCCTGCGATCTGGGCCAGCTCGTCGGGTGACAGTTGCCGCATCCGGCGCCCATCGAACTTGGACAGCGACGAAAAGGCGACGTGGTCGATGTCCAGGTTCAGGCCCATGCCGATGGCATCCGTGGCCACGAGGTAGTCCACGTCGCCGTTCTGGTACATTGCCACCTGGGCGTTGCGGGTGCGTGGGCTGAGCGCCCCCATGACCACCGCCGCACCGCCCTTCTGGCGCCGCAGAAGCTCGGCCATGGCATAGACATTATCAACCGAAAACCCGACGACGGCCGAGCGCCCTGGCATTCGGCTTATCTTTTTCGAACCTGAATAGGTCAGCTCGGAAAACCGCTCGCGCCTGAGGAACTGCGCGCCGGGCACCATGTTGGCGATGGCGCCGCGCATGGTCTCGGACCCCATGAAAAGGGTCTCGTGCAGCCCCCGCGCCCGCAGCAGCCGGTCGGTGAAGACATGGCCGCGCTCGGGGTCGGCGGCCAGCTGGATCTCGTCCACCGCCAGGAAATCGCATCCCATCCCCTCCGGCATGGCCTCGACGGTGCAGACCCAGTACTGCGCGCGGTCCGGCACGATCCGTTCCTCGCCGGTGATCAGGGCGACCACCGAGGGGCCGCGCACCGCGACGATGCGGTCATAGACCTCGCGGGCGAGCAGGCGCAGCGGCAAACCGATGATGCCGGTGCGATGGGCCAGCATACGCTCGATCGCGTAGTGGGTCTTGCCGGTGTTGGTCGGGCCAAGGACCGCCGTGATCCGGGCAGGCTCGGGCATGGGGGCCCCCTTGAGGGGAAGGGTCAGAGCGTTGACCCGTCCAGCTGCACTTCGAGCCGTTCGATGGCTTGCGACAGGTCGGGCGAATTGGGGCTAATGTTCTCGATTCGACGGTAGACCTCAAGCGCTTCCGCGGGGCGGTCCAATTCCTCCAGGATGCGGGCAAAGCCGGTCATGGCCCCGAAGTGGCGCGGATTGAGCACCAGCGCGCGGCGCAGATCCTCAACCGCGGGGCCGTAGAGGTCCTGTGCGAAATAGGCGGTGGCGCGGGTGTGATAGCCTTCGGCGAAATCCGGCGCATGGTCGATCAGGGCGGTCAGATGCTCGGCGGCGCGCTTGACCTCGCCGGCCTGCAGCGCCTCTCGGCCCCGTCGCAGCAGCAGGTCCATGGCCGGAGAACCGCTTTTCGACCAGGCCTCGCGAATCTGTGCCTCGATCCGGGCGGCCTGGTCACTGTCGGCGGTCTTGAGATCGTCAAAAAGGCGATCCAGCCGGTCGGTCTGGGCCGCGCCGGGTGTGGAAAACCCCACTGCCAGCACAAATGCCGCCACGATATGTTTGAAGCCGTGTCTGTCGATGCCCATACATGCAATGTAACGCAGCGAGCGCCCGATGCCAGAGGCGGGTGGTCACATTCCAGCAAGAGGACCGACAGACATGAGCGATGTAATCTCCGAAGCCGTCACCGCCCTGAACGCCAAGATGGAGGGCGCCGATTTCGACGGCACCGCCAAGTTCGTGATCGAGGATGCGGGCGCGGTGATGATCGACAGCGACGGCGCCCGGGCTGCCGACGACGCGGCCGATGTCACGCTGACCGCCAACGCCGAGACCTTCAAGGCGATCCTCGACGGCGAGGAAAACCCCACCGCGGCCTTCATGTCCGGCAAACTGTCGGTGGACGGCGACATGGGCATGGCCATGAAGCTGGCTGGCGTGCTGGGCTGACCCGCCCGTGGAGCAGGCCCCCTACAACGCGCGCACGGCGTGTAACGCAACCGGCGCCGCCCACTGGGTATCGGCGCAGGATGGGGTGCGCCTGCGCCTCGGCCACTGGCCGCTGGACGAGGCCCGCGGCACCGTTCTGATCTTCCCCGGCCGCACCGAATATGTCGAGAAATACGGCCCCGCCGCCGCGGAGTTCGCCGCGCGCGGCTATGCCGCGCTGGCCATCGATTGGCGCGGGCAGGGACTGGCCGACCGGCTGCACGACGATCCGGCGGTGGGCCACGTGGACCGGTTCACCGACTACCAGCACGATGCGCGTGCCGCGGTGGACCATGCCCGCGCCCTGGGCCTGCCGGAGCCTTTCCACCTGCTGGCCCATTCCATGGGCGGGGCCATCGGCCTGCGCGCGGTCATGGAAGGCTATCCAGTTGAAACAGCCGTCTTTTCCGCACCAATGTGGGGGATTTCCATGGCCCCGCCCCTGCGGCCGCTGGCCTGGGGGCTGAGTTCGGTCAGCCGCCCTCTGGGCTTTTCCCATGTCGTCGCCCCCGGCCAGCAGGCCGAGAGCTATGTCCTGCGCGAGGGGTTTGAGGGTAACACCCTCACCAGCGATCGCGCCATGTTCGATCTGCTGGAGGAACAATTGCGCGCGGAGCCGGCGCTTGGCCTTGGCGGGCCCTCGCTGCACTGGCTGCACGCGGCCCTGACCGAGACGCGCGCCCTGTCCCAGCGCGCGGCCCCCGCCCTGCCCTGCCTGTGTTTTCTGGGCTCGGACGAGCAGATCGTCGACACCTCCCGTATCCGTAGCCGCATGGCCCACTGGCCCCGCGGCGAGCTGGTGATCCTGCCCGGCGCCCGGCACGAGGTGATCCTGGAAAAACCGGCCCTGCGTGACACAGTTTTCGACCGCAGTGTCGCGCTTTTTGACGATCTCCGTCGGCAGGCGACCTGAACCCGCTTTACCGGTTTACCGCGGCCGGGCCGGCGCTAGAACAGGGACATGAGCGGGGTTCTGACCTTCACCGAGGCGGGCATCTACTGCCCGGCGGGCGATTTCTGGATCGACCCCTGGCGCCCCGTGCGCCGCGCCCTGATCACCCATGGCCACGCCGACCATGCCCGGGCGGGCATGGACAGCTACATGGCGACCGAAGCCGCGGCCCCGGTGATTCGCCACAGGTTGGGCGCGGAGATCGACCTGCAAACAACGCGCTACGCCACCCCGACCCGAATCGGGGGCGCCAGGGTCTCGTTCCATCCGGCCGGCCATGTGCCCGGCTCGGCGCAGATCCGCGTCGAGGTCGGCGGAGAGGTCTGGGTCGTCTCGGGCGATTACAAGACCGTCGATGACGGGCTGTCGGAGCCCTTCGACCCGGTGCCCTGCCACGCCTTCATCACCGAATGCACCTTCGGGCTGCCGGTCTTCAACTGGACCCCGCAGGATGTTCTGACCGACCAGATCAACACCTGGTGGGCCGCGAATGCCGCCGCCGGGCGGTTTTCGCTGCTGGGGGCCTATGCGCTTGGCAAGGCGCAGCGGCTGTTGCGGCTGGTCGATCCCGGCATCGGCCCGATCCTGACCCATGGCGCGATCGAGACCACCAACGCGGTGCTGCGCACCCAGGGCATCACGCTGCCCGACACCGAGCAGGTCACCCCCGAGACCGACCTCAAGGCGCGCGCCGGGGCGCTGGTCCTTGCCCCGCCCTCGGCCCTCGGGTCGACCTGGGCGCGGCGGTTCACACCCCAGGCCAGCGCCTTTGCCAGCGGCTGGATGGCCCTGCGCGGGGTGCGCCGCAGGCGAGCGGCCGACCGGGGCTTCATCGTCTCGGACCACGCGGATTGGCAGGGCCTGAACGCTGCGATCCGCGCCACCGGCGCCGAGCGGGTCTTCGTCACCCACGGCTACACCGGCCAGTTCCGCCGCTGGCTGGCGGCCGAGGGCTATGACGCCCATGTGGTCAGCACCGAATACGACGGCGAATCGCTGGACGGGGGCGAAGCGGAATGAAGGATTTCGCCCGGCTGTTCACCACGCTGGACCAGACCACGAAGACCACGGCAAAGGTCGCGGCCATGGCCGACTTTTTCGCCACGGCGCAGGATGCCGACAAGCTGTGGTGCGTGGCGCTGTTCTCGGGTCGTCGCCCGCGCCGCGTCATCACCACGGCGCGGCTGCGCGAATGGGCCGCCGAACGGGCGGGTATTCCGCTGTGGCTCTTCGAGGAAAGCTATCCGGTGGTGGGCGACCTGGCCGAGACCATCGCCCTGGTCCTGCCGCCCCCCGCCAGCGAAAGCGACCGGCCGCTGCATCACTGGATCGGCGAGTTGCAACGCCTGTCGAAACTGCACGAGACGGCGCAGAAGGCCGGTATCCTGGACGCCTGGAACAGCCTTGACCGGACCGAGCGGTTCCTCTTCACCAAGTTGCTGACGGGCGGCTTTCGCATCGGGGTCAGCCAGAAACTCATGACCCGCGCGCTGGCGCAGGCCACGGGCCAGGACGCGGCCGACCTGACACACAAGCTGATGGGCGCCTGGACCCCGGAAAGCACGACCTGGACCGCCCTGATCGAGGCCCATGACCCCGGCGCCGACCTGTCGCGCCCCTATCCCTTCTACCTGGCCTACCAACTCGAGGATCTGGCCGCGCTCGGCCCGCCGTCCGACTGGTTCATCGACCGCAAGTGGGACGGCATCCGCGGGCAACTGGTGCTGCGCGGCGGCCAGCACCACCTGTGGTCGCGGGGCGAGGACTTGATGACCGACCGCTTCCCCGAGCTGGGCCAGTTGATCGACTACCTGCCGCCGGGCACGGTGATCGACGGCGAGGTGCTGGCCTGGCGTGACGGCCCCCTGCCCTTCAACGCGCTGCAAAAACGCATCGGCCGCAAGAGCGTGCCGAAAAAGCTGCTGGCGCAGGTGCCCGTGGTCCTGATGGCCTATGACCTGCTCGAACAGGGCGGGCAGGACATCCGCGACCAGCTGCTGGACCAGCGCCGCGCGGGGCTCGAAGCGCTCACCGCCGATCTGCCCGAGGCCGCACCGCTGCGTCTGTCGCCCGAGGTGACGGCCGACAGCTGGGACGCCCTGGCCGAGGTCCGCGCCGAGTCGCGCGCGCACAATGCCGAGGGGCTGATGCTGAAACGGCGCGCCTCGCCCTACCTGTCGGGCCGCAAGAAGGGCGACTGGTGGAAATGGAAGGTGGACCCGCTCACCGTGGACGCTGTGATGATCTACGCGCAGTCGGGCTCTGGCCGCCGGGCCAATCTTTTCACCGACTTCACCTTCGCGGTGCGCGACGGCGAGGGCTTCACCCCCTTCACCAAGGCCTATTCGGGCCTGACGGACGCGGAATTCCGCGAGATCACCCAATGGGTGCGCCGCAACACGCTGCAACGCTTCGGCCCGGTCCGGCAGGTGCCGCCGGTGCTGGTCTTCGAGATCGCCTTCGAGGGCATCCAGGAAAGCCCGCGTCACAAGTCCGGCATCGCCCTGCGCTTTCCGCGCATGGCCCGGTGGCGCCACGACAAGCCCCTGGCCGAGATCAACACCCTGGCCGACCTGCACGCGATGCTGGCGCGCTACGGCTAGCACTGGTCAAGCCGGGGCCGCACTCATAGGTAAGGACAGACCCCAACAAGGAGAGGCCCACATGACCAAGCAGCCGGTATTCGACGCCAACGCCAGCGGAGGGCGACCGCTGGGCGACCTGCCCGAATGGGACCTGAGCGATCTCTACGAGGCCCCGGACGCGCCCGCGCTCAAACGTGATCTCGACTGGCTGGAAGAGGCCTGCCGCAGCTTTGCCGCCGACTACGAGGGCAAGCTGGCCGGACTGGACGCGGCGCAGATGCTGGAGGCCGTGCAACGCTACGAGCAGATCGACATCATCGCCGGGCGCATCATGTCCTTTGCCGGCCTGCGCTATTATCAGAAGACGACCGACCCCGACCGGGCCAAGTTCATCTCGGACTGCCAGGACCGGATCACCAGCTTCACCACGCCGCTGGTCTTCTGGTCGCTGGAATTTAACCGCCTGAACGAGGGTGCGCTGCAGGATCTTCTGGCCGCCGATGCCGACCTGGCCCGCTACAAGCCTGTCTTCGACCGCATCCGCAAGATGAAGCCCTATCAACTCTCGGACGAGCTGGAGAAATTCCTGCACGATCAGTCTGTTGTCGGGGCCTCGGCCTGGAACAAGCTGTTCGACGAGACCATCGCGGGGCTGGAATTCAATGTTGACGGCGAGGCACAGGGCATCGAGGCGACGCTGAACCTGCTCTCCGAGCAGGATCGCGCCACCCGCGAGGCGGGCGCGCGCGAACTGGCCCGGGTCTTTGGACAGAATGTCAGCCTCTTTGCCCGCGTCCACAACACGCTGGCCAAGGAGAAGGAAATCGAGGACCGCTGGCGCGGGATGCCCAGCCCGCAGGCGGGCCGCCATCTGGCCAACGACGTCGAGGCACCTGTGGTCGAGGCCCTGCGCAACGCCGTGGTCGCCGCCTATCCGCGCCTGTCGCACCGATACTACAATCTCAAGGCCAAGTGGCTGGGCCTCAACAAGATGCAGGTCTGGGACCGCAACGCGCCCCTGCCCATGGAAAGCGACCGGATCGTGGACTGGGACCAGGCCCGCGAGACGGTGATGAGCGCCTATGCCGGCTTCGACCCGCGCATGGCCGAGCTCGCACAGCCGTTTTTCGAACGCGGCTGGATCGACGCGCCGGTCAAGCCGGGCAAGGCCCCAGGGGCCTTTGCCCACCCCACGGTGAGCACCGCGCACCCCTACGTGATGCTCAACTACCTGGGCAAACCGCGCGATGTCATGACGCTCGCGCATGAGCTGGGCCACGGCGTGCACCAGGTGCTGGCCGCCAAGCAGGGCGAGCTGCTCTCGTCCACCCCCTTGACGCTGGCCGAAACGGCCTCGGTCTTCGGCGAGATGCTGACCTTCCGCAAGCTGCTCGCCGAAGCCCCCAGCCAGGCGGAACGCAAGGTCCTTCTGGCCGGCAAGGTCGAGGACATGATCAACACCGTCGTCCGTCAGATCGCCTTCTACGATTTCGAGTGCAAGCTGCACGAAGCGCGGCGCGGCGGCGAGCTGACCCCCGATGACATCAACGCGCTGTGGATGAGCGTCCAGGGCGAATCCCTCGGCCCCGTGTTCGAGTTCATGGAGGGCTACGAGACCTTCTGGGCCTATATCCCGCATTTCGTGCACGCGCCCTTCTATGTCTACGCCTATGCATTCGGCGACGGGCTGGTGAACGCGCTCTACGCCGCCTACGAGGCCGCGCCCGAAGGATTCCAGGAGAAATACTTCGAGATGCTCAAGGCCGGCGGGTCCAAGCACCATTCCGACCTGCTGGCGCCCTTCGGGCTGGATGCCGCCGACCCCGCCTTCTGGGACAAGGGCCTGAGCATGATCGAAGGCATGATCGACGAGCTGGAAGCCATGGAGGACTGACCCGCCCTCTGGCGCGGTGGCCCCTGTCGGGAGCCTCCGGCGGGGATATTTGGGGCCAGAAGAAACACGGGGGGACGCGCAAAGTCGCCCCCCGTGCGAAACGCGTCCGTGCGTCTTCTGGCGCGGTCATCGGCGTCCCCGCCTGTACCGCGATCCCATCATGGCCCGTTAAGGTTAACAAACCATTGCTTCTTCTGGCCGAAAATATCCCGGGGTGAATTGGCCGCAGGCCAAGAGGGGCAGCGCCCCTATTTCAACTGGCTGTCCTTGGACCCGCGCCGGTTGATGCCGCCGCGCGGGGCGTTGCGGCTGTCGCGCTCGGACGCGCAGTCGATGCAGAGTTTCACGCCGGGGATCGCTGCGCGGCGCTTTTCGGGGATCGGTTCCTCGCATTCGGCGCAATGGGTCAGGCTTCCGCCGCGCGGGCCGCGACGGGCCTTGAGGCGGGCCAGTTCATCCCCGATCGAGGCTTCGATCTGTTCGCTTACCGCGCCGTCGCGCGACCATCCGCCGGCCATTCGCCTGCCCTCCTGTCCGCCGCCTGCCTAGTCCAGTTCGGTCCAAGGCCAGGGCTTTTCCTCCGAGGCGAAGGCCTGGTAGCGAGCCGCCTTGGCCACCCAGATTCCCAGCGTGGTGCCGAACTCGGCCAGCCGGTCGTTGGGCACCTTGTTGTTGACCAGGGTCAGGACGAACTGGATCAGCGCCACGATCCCGAGCACGGTTCCCACGAACGACAGCATGACTCCGATGATGATCATGTAGATCAACCGGGTGAAGAGGTTCTCATCCAGCGGCCGGCGCGCGTCGCGCCGGGCCGTGTTCTCGGGCATCACGTCGTCGAATTCGTTGGGGTCGGCCATGGCGATTCCTCCTGTATCGGCAGTCTAGCCCCGTCCGCCCCTTTCGAAAACAGTGTCGATCATGGCCTGAGTGCCGCGGGCATCTTCCAGCGACCAGGGATAGGAGGAGCCATGCCGGACCGTCCGACCGAAATTCTCGACCTGCAGCCTGTAGTGATTGTCCGAGGGGAACCGTTCCGTCCACTCGGCCTCGCGCGTGCGCAGTTCGAGTTTCGCCTCGCCGAAGACGAGCGGGTTGAAGGGGGCCGTCAGCCGCAGCCAGCCGGTATCGCCCATGAAGAGCATTTCCTGGAAGGGATGCAGGCGCATCGCGTTCACGAAATGCGCGGTGAAGGTCTCGAAGCTGGCGGAAACCCGGGCCAGCACGTCGACGCCGTTTTCGAAGGCCAGGTCGGCATGGGTGATCTCGCTCGGCTCCTGCCCCGTCGCCCAGCGGGTGCTGCCGTAAGTATAGACGCCGATATCAGGGATGCCGCCGCCGCCCTTGGCGGCATCGTTGCGCACGTTCGCCGGGTCGTCGGCGTTGTTGTAGCAGAAGACCCCCTCGACATGGCTCAGGGTGCCGATGGCGCCGGACTGCAGGATTTCGCGCGCGCGCTGCCATTGCGGGTGATGAACGATCATGTAGGCCTCGGTCGCGAGCAGCCCGGTCTTGTCGCGCAGGGCGATCAGGGCGTCGATCTCCTCGGCCTTGAGCGCGATCGGTTTTTCGGTCAGCACATGCTTGCCCGCCTCCAGCGCCTTGCGCGTCCATTCCACGTGCAGGTGATTGGGCAGCGGCACATAGACTGCGTCGATATCAGGGTCGGCGAGCAGGGCGTCATAGCTGTCATGCAGGCGTAGCCGCGGCTGCATCGCCTGGAATGGCCGGGCCTTTGCCGGGTCGGAGGTGGCCAGCGCGGCCAGTTCGGCATTGTCAGCCATGTGGATGGCCGGCGCCATCTGATCGCGGGCGAAACTGGCGGCCCCAAGGATGCCCCAGCGGAGTGGTTCGGTCATGTCGGTCCTCCCTTTTGGTCCCTTGTTAGCGGTATCGGCACCGCGGGGAAAGGGAGTAGGCCGCCAGAGCGTCTGCCTGTATCGGCGGCGTGCCGCACGCAAGCACCCTCATTGCCGAGATCGGCCGCGCCCTGTCGCGGTCACTACCCGGAGTCAGGCGGCCGGGGCCAGGCCCCGTTCCCGCGCCAGTTGCTGCATCTTCTTTTGCAGCTTCTCGAAGGCGCGGACCTCGATCTGGCGGATGCGTTCGCGTGACACGTCGTATTTCGACGACAGATCCTCGAGCGTCACGGTTTCCTCGGCCAGGCGGCGCTGCATGAGAATATCGCGCTCGCGCTCGTTGAGCACGTCCATGGCCTCGGTCAACAATTCGCGGCGCGCGTCGAATTCGTCCTTTTCGGCGTAGTCCTCGGCCTGGTTGGCGCCCTCGTCTTCCAGCCAGTCCTGCCATTGCATGGAGCCTTCGCCCTCTTGCCCGACGGTCGCGTTGAGCGAGGCGTCGCTGCCCGAGAGGCGCTGGTTCATGCTGACGACCTCGGCCTCGGTCACGCCGAGGTCATGGGCGATCCTCTCGACGTTCTCGGGGCGCATGTCGCCCTCTTCCAGCGCGCCGATGCGGGCCTTGGCCTTGCGCAGGTTGAAGAAAAGCTTCTTCTGGGCGCTGGTGGTGCCCAGCTTGACCAGCGACCAGGACCGCAGGATGTATTCCTGGATCGAGGCACGGATCCACCACATGGCATAGGTGGCCAGGCGAAAGCCCTTTTCGGGATCAAAGCGTTTCACGGCCTGCATCAGGCCGACGTTCGCCTCGGAGATGACCTCGGATTGCGGCAGGCCGTAGCCGCGATAGCCCATGGCGATCTTGGCGGCCAGGCGCAGGTGGCTGGTCACCATCCGGTGGGCGGCCTCGGTATCTTCGTGGTCGACCCAGCGCTTGGCCAGCATGTATTCCTCTTCCGGCTCAAGCAGGGGAAACTTGCGGATCTCCTGCATGTAGCGGTTCAGGCCCTGTTCCGGCGAGGGCGCCGGCAGGTTGGCATAGGCACTCAGGTTCGTTGTCGTCTCGGCGTCGCTCATGTCGCCTCCTTCCCGATGTATACGGGGTTAACATAGATATGGCCGCACGCGCTGTCGCTTCAAGGCCTTTCGTTGGAATTATAAGTATTTTGATGGGGGAACACAGCCGAAAACCGTCCGTGTTACTCTGTATTCACGCACATGAGATCGCGGGTTTTGCCCCCGCTTCGCGAAGGTGTGATGCCGCCGCCTAATCCGCGCCAAGCGCCTGCAGCAGCGCGGCCATGTCGGCCGGTAGCGGGGCTTCGAAACGGTGCCGCACGCCCGTGACCGGGTGCGCAAACCCTAGCGTGGCCGCGTGCAGGGCCTGCCGCGGAAAGGCCTGCGCCGCCATGGCCCCGGCCTCGCCCACCGCGGAGACGGGCAATTTGCGCCGCCCGCCATAGACCGGATCGCCGATCAGGGCGTGGCCCACGTGGGCCAGGTGGACCCGGATCTGGTGCGTTCGCCCTGTTTCCAGCCAACAGTCCAGCAGCGCCGCCGCCCGAGGCGTGCCAAGCGCCGAGACGATCCGGGCCCGGGTCACCGCGTGGCGCCCGCCGGCGCGGACGACGGCCTGTTTCTGGCGGTCATGCTTGTGGCGGGCCAGCGCGGCCTGGATGCGCAGCACGTTGCCGGACTCGAAGCTGGTCCCGCGGATCCCGCGCAGGCGCGGGTCGCTTGCGTCGGGCACCCCGTGGCAGATGGCGCAGTAGTGGCGGTCCACGTCATGCGCCTCGAACTGCGCCGCCAGGACGTGGTGGGCGCGGTCACTCTTGGCCGCGACCAGAAGGCCAGAGGTGTCCTTGTCGATGCGATGCACGATTCCCGGGCGCTTTTCGCCGCCCACGCCGGACAGGCTTTCGCCGCAGTGATGGATCAGCGCGTTGACCAGCGTGCCGCCGGGCGTGCCCGGCGCCGGATGGACAACCATGCCCGCAGGCTTGTTGACCACGATGAGATCGGCATCCTCGAAGACGACCTCCAGCGGGATCGGCTCACCTTGCATGTGGCTCTCGGTTGCCGGGGCCAGGGTCAGCGTCACCCGGTCGCCCGCCGAGACGCGGCCTTTGCCGCTGGTGACGACCGCATCGTTAACCGCGACCGCGCCGTTTTCGATCAGGCGCGCCAGGCGCGAGCGGCTGAGCGCGGCATCGGTGGGGACATCGCGTGCAAGAGCCTTGTCCAGTCGCGCGGGCGGATCGGGCTGAATCTCTACGGTCAGGCGGGTTTCGGTCATCGGGTCCTCGGGCCACCGGGCGTTGCGACGCATCCACATGTGGCGCAAAAGAGGTCTGATGGTACCGCCTCCCCGGCTCGAACGGGGGACCTCTAGATCCACAATCTAGCGCTCTAACCTACTGAGCTAAGGCGGCACTGGCCGGGGGATTAGCCTCGCGGTGCGGCGAATGCAAGGGGCTTTCAGGCTCCGATTGCCGCGCCGCAGACCGGTTTTCCGGTTCTGCTCGGCCCGGCCGCCCCTTGCCAATCGCGGGGCCGGCCAGTAGATGGCAGGGCTGCAAGGAAAGGCGACCGTCATGGGCATCAACACCGAACGCGACATCGAGGCGAACCTGCAGATCGGGCCGACCGACGCAGGCATGGTGCGGCTCTTCGTGGTTTCGGGCGACACCGAGATCCCGATGGATTTCTCGCCCGAGGAGGCCGCCGAGATCGCCGAGGAAATCACCGCCGCCGCCAAGGGGGCGCGCGCCCTGGCCAAGTGACCCGCCAAGGTGGGCGCTGGGGCCGAGACTGGCCACCAACGGCATGCGCACCGGCTGGCCGCGCGATCACTCAAGTGCGACGGTCCAGCGTGGCGCAGGCGGCGCGGCGGCGTCAGCCGACCTCGCGCAGGCGGGCCACGTAGCGGGCCATGGTATCGACCTCGAGGTTGACGGCATCGCCCAGGGCCACATCGCCCCAGGTCGTCACCTCTTTGGTGTGGGGGATGAAGTTGATGCCGAAGTCGGCACCCGCAACCTCGTTCACCGTCAGCGAGGTGCCATTGAGCGCCACCGATCCCTTGGGCGCGATGAATTTCGCCAGCCCATCGGGCGCGCGCAGGGTGACGCGGGTGCTGTCGCCCTCGTCGTGCAGGCCCACCACCTCGGCCACGCCATCGACGTGACCCGAGACGATATGCCCGCCCAGTTCGTCGCCCACCTTGAGCGCGCGTTCCAGGTTCAGCCGTTTTCCGGGCGCCCAGCCATCGCCGATATTGGTCGCCCCCACGGTTTCAGCCGAAATATCCACGTCGAACCAGCCGCCCGGGTCACTGCCCTTGGCCACCACCGTCAGGCAGACCCCGTCGCAGGCGATCGAGGCGCCGATGTCGATGCCCGTGATGTCATAGCCCGTGGCGATGCGCGCGCGCAGGTCGCCACGCTGATCGACCTCCAGTATATCGCCGATATCGGTGATGATGCCCGTGAACATGACTGTCTTCCCTTCCTGATCTGTCGTGGCTAGACTCATAATCGCGGCGGGGCAATCCCCGCCCGGCGCGCAGCGTACCAGTGGCACGACCGGGCCATGACTTGGCCTCGGGCATCCGCCAGGCAAGGACCAGAAACGCATGACCCGGCAGACCCGTATCGAGACCGACCCGCGCCGGAAGACCTTTTTGTTCCTGCAGGGGCCGCATGGGCCGTTCTTCGACCGCCTGGGGCGCATGTCGACGCGCGCCGGGGCCACGGTCTGGCGGGTGGGGTTCAACGCCGGCGACCGGGCCTTCTGGTTCACGCCCGACACCTACATACCCTACCGCGGCCCCGTCACGGACTGGCCCAGCCGGTTCCGCGCGCTGGTCGCCGAGAAAGGCGTGACCGACATTGTGCTCTATGGCGACACTCGGCCCGTCCATGCCCAAGCGGTGGCGGCCGCGCAGGACCTGGGCCTGACGGTGCATGTCTTCGAAGAGGGATACATGCGCCCCTACTGGGTGAGCTACGAACGCGGCGGTTCCAACGGCCATTCGCGGCTGATGGACATTGACGTCGATCAGATGCGCAGGGATCAGGCCCGCACCGAGACGCACCTCGCCGAGGCCCCCGCGCAATGGGGCGATATGCGCCAGCACGTCTTCTACGGCGCGCTCTACCACTGGTTCGTGATGTTCAGGAACCGCGCGTACCGCAATTTCCGCCCGCACCGCGACCTGCCTGTGATGACCGAAACGCTGCTCTATACCCGGCGCCTGTTGTTGATGCCCGCCATCGCGCTGGATCGCATCTGGTCGACCCTGCGGATCAAACGCGGCGGCTACCCCTATCACCTGGCGCTGCTGCAACTGGAACACGATTCCAGTTTCCGGCAGCATTCGCCCTTTTCCAGCATGACCGAGTTCCTGGACATCGTGATCGCGGGTTTTGCCCGGGGCGCGCCGCGCCATCACCACCTGGTCTTCAAGGCGCATCCGCTGGAAAACGGCCAGTCGCCGCTCAAACGGATCATCCGCGCGCGGGCCAAAGCGCACGGGGTGGCCGACCGCATCCACTACGTGCGCGGCGGCAAGCTGGCCCAGTTACTGGACCATGCGCGCACCGCGGTCACCGTGAATTCCACCGCCGCCCAACAGGTGCTGCACCGGGGCATCCCGCTCAGGATCTTCGGTGATGCGGTCTACGCCAAGCCCGGGCTGGTCTCGGACCAGCCGCTCGAGGAGTTCTTCGCCCGGCCCGAGCGGCCCGACACGGCCGCCTACGGGGACTTCCGGCGGTTCCTGCTGGAAACCAGCCAGGTGGCAGGGGGCTTCTATTCGGCGCGTGGACGCCGGCAACTGCTGCGCCAGGTGGTCGACATGATGCTCGACCCCGACGACCCCTACGAGGCGCTGCGCCTGGGCAAGGCCCCCCCGCGCCAGCAACTGCACGCGATCAAGTAGCCCCGCGGCCCGGCCGCCGCCCGACGGTGCACCCGTGCAGCGCGGCAACACCGCCGCCGGCAAGGCAGGAAATTCTGGCGTTGCCGCCGCTTTGTCGGTAATCCATTGGCAAAACCCAGCGGGATCAAAGACAGGCTGAGGAGACAAGACCCGTGAAACCCTTCCGCTTGCGCCTTGCCAGGGGGGGGCCATGCTTGCCGCGACTCTGGTGGTGTCCTCCTGTGGTTTGCCGCGGTCGGGGCCGGACAAGACCGAGGTTATGACCGGGTCCATCAAGAGTCGGGGCAATGCTTTCGTGGTGCCGGTCACCGACCGCATCAACCGCATCGCCGGTACCCCGGCCGCGCTCGGATTTTCGGACAGCTTCCGCGACGCCGGGCAGCTGGGCAGCGACACGATCCGCCCGGGCGACACGCTCGGCCTGACCATCTGGGAAAACGTCGACGATGGCCTGCTGGTGGCCGAAGGGCAGAACGCCACGGCGCTGGAAGAGGTCCAGGTCGATGGCTCGGGTTTCATATTCGTGCCCTACGCCGGCCGTATCCGCGCGGCCGGCAACACGCCCGAGGCGGTCCGCCGGATCGTCACGGAGAAGCTGGACGAACAGACCCCCGACCCGCAGGTCGAGGTGCGCCGCCTGGCCGGCAACGGGGCCACGGTCTCGGTCACGGGGGCCGTGGGCGGCCAGGGGGTCTACCCGATCGAACGCCCCACCCGCACGCTCGGGACCATGCTCGCGCAGGCGGGCGGGGTCGCCGTGCCGCCCGAGATCGCCCGGGTCACCCTGACCCGCGGCGCGCGCTCGGTCCAGGTCTGGTTCGACGACCTCTACGCCGATCCGGGCCATGACATCGCCCTGCGCGCGGGTGACAGCATATTCGTCGAGCAGGACAGGCGATCCTTCACCGCGCTGGGGGCCACCGGCGGCCAGAGCCGCGTGCCCTTCGAAAGCCAGGCCATCAGTGCCATGGAGGCCCTCGCTCAGGTCGGGGGGCTCAATCCGACCCTCGCCGACCCGACCGGCGTCTTCGTCCTGCGCTACGAACCCGAGCGCATCGCCCGGCAAGTGCTCGACCGCGATGACCTGAAGGGCCGCCAACGCATGATCTACGTGCTCGACCTGACCGCCCCCAACGGGCTGTTCGTGGCCCGCGATTTCGAAATCCGTGACGATGACACGGTTTATGTCACCGAGGCCCCCTTCACGCAGTTCAACAAGACCATCTCGGCCCTGACAGGCACCCTGGGCCAGACCACGGCCGCCGCGGACACCCTGTCCGGCCTGTAAGGTGACGCCGACCGGACCCGATAGCGCCACGGGGAAGACCTCGCGGCAGCTTTACGTCTACAATGGCGGGTTCCTGACCCGGCCGCGCCTGCGGCGCATCCTGACATTGGCGGGCTACGATTTGCGGCTGGGCAGGCCCGGGCCGGATGACCTGATCGGTGTCTGGGGCCAGTCTCCCACCAGCTGGCGCGGCGCGGCCGTCGCCCGACGCACCGGCGCGCCGGTGCTGCGGGTGGAGGATGCCTTTCTCCGCTCAGTCCGACCCGGACGCGATGGCGACCCGCCGCTGGGCCTGCTGCTGGACAGCCGCGGCGTGCATTTCGACCCCGCCCGGCCCTCGGACCTGGAGGTCCTGCTTGCCGAACATCCCCTCGACGACACGGCCCTGCTCGACCGCACCCGCGCGGGCATCGCCGTGCTGGCCCGGGCGCATCTGTCGAAATATAACACCTTCGATCCCGCGACGCCCTGCCCCGCGCCGGGCTATGTCCTCGTCATCGACCAGACCGAGGGCGATGCCAGCGTCACCGCCAGCGGGGCCGACCGGAACAGGTTCCTCGAAATGCTGTTCTGCGCGCGCGAGGATCATCCCGGCGCCCGCATCCTGGTCAAGACCCACCCCGAGACGCTGGCCGGGCATCGCGGCGGCCATTTCCGCGACGGCGACCTGACCGAGGGCATGGCGTTTTTCACCGGTCCGGTCTCGCCCCACGCACTGCTAGAAGGGGCCATCGCGGTCTATACCGTGTCTTCGCAACTGGATTTCGAGGCGATACTGGCCGGTCACAACCCTGTCGTCTTCGGCCAGCCCTTCTACATCGGCTGGGGCCTGACGCAGGACCGCGCCCCGCTGGATCGGCGCCAGCGGCGGTTGACACGGGCACAGATGTTTGCGGCTGCGATGATCCTCTATCCGCGCTGGTACGACCCCTATCGTGATCGGCTCTGCGGCCTTGAGGACACGCTGCAGGCGTTGGAGGCACAGGTGCGGGCCTGGCGCGAGGACCACGCGGGCTGGGTGGCCAGCGGGATGCGCCTGTGGAAACGGGCGCCGCTGCAAAAGGTCTTCGGTCGGCACCGCCGGGTGATTTTCGAGGACCGCCCGGACAAGGCCCGCGCACGCGCGCGCCAGGACGGGCGGCGGCACATGGTCTGGGCCTCTCGCGCCGCGGGCCACGACGGCGCGCTGCGGGTCGAGGACGGCTTCCTGCGCTCGCGCGGGCTGGGGGCCGATCTGGTGCCACCCATGTCGCTGGTGCTCGATGACCACGGCATCTACTACGACCCCACCCAGGAAAGCCGCCTGGAGCGGTTGATCGCCGCCAGTCCGGATCTGGCGCAATCAGAAATCCGACGCGCCGAGCGGCTTATTGCCCGGCTGGCCCGCGCGGGTTTGTCCAAATACAATCTTGAGCGGGGCGCCCTGCCCCAAGGCCTGCCCGCCGAGCGCCGCATCCTCGTGCCCGGCCAAGTCGAGGACGACGCCTCGATCCTGACGGGGACCGAGAGACTGCGCACCAACCGCGCGCTGCTAAAGGCCGCGCGCGCCGCCAACCCGTCGGCGGTGATCCTCTACAAGCCGCACCCGGACGTGGAGTCCGGCCTGCGCCCCGGGGCCATCCCAGAGGCCGCAGAGATCGCCGACGCGGTACTGGACAACACCGGCGCCATTGCCGCCCTTGAAACGGTGGACGAGGTCTGGACCCTGACGAGCCTGCTGGGCTTCGAGGCCCTGCTGCGCGGCAAGTCCGTCACCTGTCTGGGCACGCCCTTTTACGCCGGCTGGGGGCTGACCGACGACCGTGCCATGCCCAGCCCGCGCCGCAGGGCGCGGCCTACCCTGGCGCAACTGGCCCACGCCGTGCTGATCGACTATCCGCGCTATCACGACCCCGCCACCGGCCTGGCCTGCCCGGTCGAAGTGGTGGTGGACCGGCTTGCAAGCGGCGCGGTGCCGCATCCGGGGCCGTTCAATCGCCTGCTGGCCAAGGCACAGGGGGCGCTGGCGAGCTATGCCTGGCTCTGGCGCTGAACCTGCCAGCGGTGCATCAGATCCGGCCCGAGCGGGCGGCTTTCCACCAGATCGAAACGCGGCGCCTCGGCCAGGGCCTCCAGCCCCATGGCGCCAAGGGCCGGGGTGCCCTCGGCCCCCAGCATGACCCCGGCGGTGAAGCCCACGATCTCGTCGACCAGCCCTGCACCCAGCAGCGCGGCGGCCAGCGTCCCGCCGCCTTCGCAGAAAACCGAGGTCAGGCCCGCCGCCCCGAGCTGGCGCAGCATGTCGGCGGGGTCGATCTCACGATGTTGCACCGCGCAGTCGAACAACCGGGCGCCCCGGTCGCGCCAGGCGGTGCGGCGGTCCTCGGTCGCCTCATTGCCGTGGCACAGCCAGAGCGGGGCCTCGTCCAGCGTCCGGGCCAGCCGCCCCTC
>NZ_JBKOTX010000106.1:0-20101 GCF_047086965.1 Roseovarius halophilus (ex Wu et al. 2025)
GGGCCGAGGCGCCGACGGCCGGCGCCGCGCTGGTCGGGCTCGGGGCGGTCGTCAGCGCCCTGCTGACCGCGATCGGCGTCGTGCAGGCGCGCAGCACCGTCTACACGATCACCAACCGCCGGGTGGCCATGCGCATCGGCGCGGCGCTCACGGTCACGCTGAACCTGCCCTTCACGCAGATCCGCAACGCAGAGCTGTCGCGCCGGCCCGACGGCACAGGGACCATCGCGCCCGACCTCATGGGCGGGACGCGGCTGAGCTACCCCGTGTGCGGGCCGCACGTGCGCCCGTGGGTCCTGCGCCGGACACGGCCCGCACTGCGCTGCATCCCCGATGCCGCGACCGTGGCCAGGCTGCTGGCCGATGCCGCCGAAGCCCGCATCAACACGCCCCGCGTTGCCCGCGCGACCCCAACCACCAACGCGGCCCCCGTCGCCGCCGAATGAACACGAGCCCGCCGATGACCCGGACCGAAACGCGCCTCTCACCACCCCTGCACGACACGGAAAATGTGCCCCGTGCCATGGCGCTGGCGATGTTGGCGCTGGTGCTCGCCGTGCTGGCGGTGGTCACGTTCGCGCGGTTCACCGACCGCCCGCTGGTGGCCACGCCACCGCCGGGCGCGGTCGTGATCAGCCGCAATATCGTCCTGTCGGGCGCCATGGCCGGCGCGGCCACGGTGCGGCGCCCCGATGGCAGCCTCATCGCCGGGTTGACCCACGCGCAGGGCGGGGTCGTGTCGGGCGTCTACCGCGTCCTGCGGCACGAGCGCCGGAAACGCGGCGCGCCCGCCGGCGCGTCCGTCACGCTGATGCAGCGCGATACCGGCCGGCTTGAAATCCACGACCCGTCACGGGATGGCGCGCCGACCTCATGGCGTTCGGCGCAGAGAACGCCGACGCCTTCGCACGGCTGCTGGCAAACTGAGGAAAGGAGACCGGGAATGGGATTGGCTGACAAAGGATTTCGAAAACGCGCCCCGTACCGTCGAGATCTCGCACGAGTTCGAGAGCCTGCACGGGCATGTGCGCTTCAACAACGGGGCGACCGTTCACCCGGGGGCCGAGGTCAAGGTGCACGGCCCGGAAATCATGCCGCCCGTCGGCGAGATCGTGACCGAGGACCGCGACGCCGTGATCGTGCGCGCGAGCGCGCTGGAGCGGCTCTGGACGCGGCTGACAGGCGATGTCGAGGTGATGGAACTGTGTGACTTCTCGTTTTCCGAGGAGGTGACGCTGTGAACGCGCATCCCCCCACGCAGCCGACGCCACCACCGCCGAGGAAGGTATCGCCATCCAGCAGGAGCAGGCGAAATTCGACAGCACCGCGGCCACCGAGGCGGCCATGCAGAACATGCTGCTGACGCCGCGCTTCTAAACAACCGATTTCGACGCGCTGGACGCGATCGACGTCAGCCCCGTGCGCCCGGACCGGGACGCGCTCATCGCCGAGATGGAGGCCGACCCCACAACAAGGGCCACTTCAAGAAGAATGCCGACTGGGACGACGCCGACTGGGACAGCATGGACCCCGGGCTGAAAAAGGAATTCATCGACTTCCTCATTTCCAGCTGCACGGCCGAGGTCTCGGGCTGCGTGCTCTACAAGGAGATGAAGCGCCGCGGCTCGAACGCGGCCATAACCCTGCTTTTCCAGTTGATGGCACGCGACGAGGCGCGCCACGCCGACTGCGTCAACGACACCCTGCGCGAGGCCGGCGTGGCCGTCAACCTCGGCTTCCTGACGCAGAGGAAGAAATGCACCTACTTCCGGCCCAAGTTCACCTATTACGCGACATATTTGTCCGATGAGATCGGCTATGCGCGCTACATCACCATCTACCGCCACGTGCAGCAGCATCCCGAATTGCGGTTTCACCCCCTTTTCAAATGGTTCCGGGAATGGTGCACCGACGAGGTCCGCTCGGCGAGGCCTTCGCGCTGCTGATGAAAACCGATCCGAAGCTGACCGGCGGCGTCAACGTCTGGTGGATCAAGTTCTTTCTCAAGGCGGTCTATGCCACGATGCACATGCGCGACCACCAGCCCCCGGCCTTCCATGCCGCGCCGGGCGTCGATCCCGACTGGTACGGTCACGAGGTCTTCACCAAGACCTCGGAGATCTCCAAGCAGGTGTTCCCGATCACCCTCGATATCGAGCACCCGCGCTGGACGGCCGGGCTGAAGCGGCTGCAGCGGGCGAATGCCGACCTCGCCCGAGCCAAGGCCGGGACGGGGCCCGGCGCGTTCGTCCGGCGCCCGTCCGCGCAGGCCCGCGCGGCCGCGGCCTTCGCCGGGCTTTACCTGATACCCGCGCGTCGGCACACGGTGCCCGACAGCCCCCGGCTGGAACCCGCGCACTGATGCCCCCGTCGATCACCCTGCCCGCGGCCGGAAGTGGGGGCCAGCCCCCACACCCCCGGGGTACTTGGCCAGAGAAGAAACCCGGGACCGGGGCACCATGCCGAGCGCGCCGTGGATCGCCGCCCTGGTGGCGCTTTTCGCCCGGTGGTTCTCGACCGGCGCGACCCTGTGGGCCGTGCGGCATGCCGACAGGCGGGGCGGGCGCGCGCCGATCGTGCTCACGCTGGCGACGCTGCCGGCCCTCGGCCTCGGGAAGTGTGGGGTCGGCGCGACATTGCAGACACTGACGCCCGGGTCGGTTCATGACGCGTTCCTCGCGGTGCCGGTGATCTGGGGCTGGGTCGAACTGGCGTTCCTGACCGGCGTGATCACCGGGTCGCCCCCCTATCCCTGCCCCGAGGACGCCCCGGCTGGGAACGGTTCATCCGCGCCCGGGGCACGATCGCCCATCACGAGACGCTTCTCACCGGCCTGCTCATCGGCCTGTGGATCACCGGGTACGGCGCCGCCAACCCGGTCGGGCCGTGGACCGTCACGATCCTCTAGCTCGCGCGGATCTCGGTTAGCTGAACCTGTTTTGCGGCGTGCCCGGGATCAAAACCGAGTTCCTGCCGCGGGCGCTGGGTCACGTGGCCAGCCATTTCCGCATCGCGCCGGCACGCCCGGTCGTCGCCGTCTCGGTCACCGCGCTGAGCTTCGCGACCGCCTGCTGGCTGATGCGGGTGGCCGGCGCGGCCACGCCGGCGCGGGCTGCCGGTTTCGCCCTGCTGGCGGCGATCACCGCGCTGGCGCTGGCGGAACACTGGCTGATGCTTTTGCCGTTGCCGGATGCGAAACTCTGGCGCTGGATGCTGCCGGCGCCGGGCCGATCACCGAAAAGAACACGCACGGAGGGACATCATGGATTTTGACGCCATGTTCGAAACGCAACTGGAGGCCCTCAAGAGCGACGGTGATTACCGCGTTTTCGCTGAGCTGGAGCGGCATTGCGGCGGGTTCCCGCGGGCCGCGAACCGTGCCGGCGCGCGCGCCGGGGACGTGACCGTCTGGTGCTCGAACGATTACCTCGGCATGGGGCAGCATCCCGCCGTCACGCGGGCGATGAAGGACGCGATCGACACCTCGGGCACCGGCGCCGGCGGCACGCGCAACATTTCCGGCACAAGCGTGCATCACATCTCGCTGGAACGCGAGCTGGCCGACCTGCACGGCAAGCCCGCGGCGCTGCTCTTCACCTCGGGCTACGTGTCGAACTGGGCTGCGCTGTCCACGCTGGGCCGCCAGCTGCCCGACGCGGCGATTTTGAGCGATGCGCTCAACCATGCCAGCATGATCAAGGGCATCCGCCATTCGCGCGCGACCAAGGTGATCTGGAAGCACAACGATCCCGAGGACCTGGACCGCAAGCTCGCCGCCCTGCCCGCGAACGCGCCCAAGATCGTGGCCTTCGAGAGCGTCTACTCGATGGACGGCGACATCTGCCCGATGGCCGAGATCGTCGAGGTCGCGGAGCGGCACGGCGCGATGACCTATCTTGACGAGGTCCACGCCGTCGGGCTTTACGGGCCGCGCGGCGGCGGGGTATCCGAGGTGCTGGGCCTTGCCGACCGCATCACGCTGATCGAAGGGACGCTGGGAAAGGCCTGTGGCTGCATGGGCGGGTATGTCACCGGATCGGCGGCGCTGTGCGATTTCATCCGGTCCTTCGCGAGCGGGTTCATCTTCACCACCGCCCTGCCCCCGGCGGTGGCGGCGGCGGCGCAGACCTCGATCCGCCATCTCAAGACGTCGGACAGTGAAAGGCAGGCGCAGCGGCGGCAGGTTGCGCGGCGGCGCGACAGGCTGGACAGGCAGGGCATTCCCGATCTCGACAATTCCAGCCACATCATACCGGTGATGATCAAGGACCCGGTGAAATGCCGGATGCTGGCCGATATCCTGATGCGCGACCGGGGGATCCACGTGCAGCCGATCAATTACCCGACCGTGCCCAAGGGCACCGAGCGGCTTCGCTTCACACCGGGCCCGTTGCACGGCGACGCCGAGATCGACCGGCTCGTCGAGGCGCTGAGCGTGCTCTGGAAACAATGCGCGCTGGCGCATTCGGTGGCATGAGCGATCCGCGGATTGACATCGCGCCGATAAGACTACTTAACTTTTGAGAAACCAGCCGAGAGGATCGTGACAATGATAAAACATGCTGCAACCTTCGCAGCCCTTGCTGGCAGTCTCGCCCTGCCAGCCATGGCCGACGATCACGCGAGCGGCGACGCCGCCGCCGGTGAAAAGGCGTTCCGCGCCTGCAAGGCCTGCCACATGATCGAATCGCCCGACGAGACGATCGTGCGCGGCGGCCGCGTGGGGCCCAACCTGTATGGCGTGGTCGGCCGCACGGCCGGGTCGGCCGAGGATTTCAACTATTCCGGGCTGATGGCCACCGCCGGCGCGCAGGGTCTTGCATGGGACGAACAAACATTCGTGGCCTACGTGCAGGCCCCCTCCGGCTACCTGCAGGAACAAACGGGCGAATCCGGGCGCGGCAAGATGGCTTACAAGGTCAGGAGCGAGAAAGACGCCGTGAATCTCTGGGCGTATCTCGCCTCGGTCAGCCCCGAGCCCGGCAGTTGAGCACGGGCATCACCTGATAAAGACCCGGGGCCGTGCCGGCCAACAGGCACGACCTTTCATCGTACCGCCGGCAAAGGCACCACGTCCGCGGCTGCCAGGCGCCAGCCGCACCAGCGCGTCCACGTCCATGCCGGCATCCTCGTACATCTCGGGCGGGGCGGCCTGGTTGACGAGCCGGTCGGGTCGGCACAGGTTGCGGATGGTGATGCCGTGATCAATGGCGCCATGACGCGCCAGGCATGCATCACCAAAGATCCGAAACCGCCCTCGACGCCCTGCTCCACGGTGATGAGCGCGAGGTGGCCGTTGGCCAGCCGCAGGCCGAGGTCGAGGTGCAGCGGTCAGGCGAAAGGCGCATCCGCGTTGGTCACGCTCAGCCCCTGCGGCGCCAGCCGCGCGGCGGCCTCGCGACATGCCGAAAGATGCGCGCCGTAGGACAGGAACGCGACACGCGATCCTTCTTCCAGCACCCGCCCGCGGCCGACCTCCAGCTTTGTGCCGCGCTCCGGCAGCGCGACGCCCTGCCCCGAGCCCCTCGCGTAGCGCACCGCAATCGGCCCCGAGTCGTGCGCGGCCGCGGTGGCGACCATGTGCATCAGCTCGGTCTCGTCGGCGGCGGCCATCAGGCGCAGGTCGGGCGGGCCGGCGACCCGGTCAAGCCGTGGTGTTGTTGGTTCTCGCGCCATCGCG
This sequence comes from Roseovarius halophilus (ex Wu et al. 2025), assembly GCF_047086965.1. Lineage (NCBI taxonomy): Bacteria > Pseudomonadati > Pseudomonadota > Alphaproteobacteria > Rhodobacterales > Roseobacteraceae > Roseovarius > Roseovarius halophilus (ex Wu et al. 2025). Next base: position 5,681 of record NZ_JBKOTX010000106.1, read on the forward strand.
GCCTCCTCCCCGGTGGCTTGATGCGTCGGGCACATGGCTGCGCGCGGCGCGAACGGCGCGATGTCGGCGGGGCAGGCGCGGCCGCGCACCTGCCCGATGCGGCTCACTTCCCGTAATCGGGGTCGGGCCGGGCCAGCGCGGCCTCGAACTCGGGCACGGACATGCCGCTGCCGCCCGGCCCGGTCTGCAGGCTGTCGGTCTTGAAGGGCTGGCCCAGCGCGACCAGCGCCGCCGCCGCGAAAAACGCCGCCCCCGTCACCCCCGCGAGGATCGCGGGCTTGTAGATGTCGGTGGGGTTTTCCCTGTTCCAAGTGTCGAACCACTTGGGAAACATCGCTCAGTGCTCCTGCCCGATGAAGGCTTCGTAAGACCCGTAAGCCTCGTGGCCGTAGGAACCGCCATACGCCGTCGCGAAGTTTTGTTCCTGCGCCCAGATGAACCAGTTGTCGACAACCGTCCCCGTCAGGAGACTGCCGATACCGCCGGTGATGGGCGTGAGAACCGCGAACCACCACGCCCAGCGGTGGATGCCCTCCATCAAGGCGGTGCCGCGGTCCACGATCCGCTCCAGTTCGCGGTGGCCGCCGAACCGGCTGACGGCCAGGATCGTGGCGCCGTGCATCGCGACTAGCAGCACCGACCCGTAGAGGAACATGATGGAAAGGCGGTGGAACGGGTTGTAATAAAGGTTGCCGTACCGGATCGAGAACGCCGTCGTCCAGTCGAGATGCGGGAAGATGCCATAGGGCACGGCCTCGGACCACGACCCCATCAAAACCGGCCGGAACAGCCCCGGCACGGGGAAAAGCCAGATGGCGGAGGCAAAGGCCCGGGCCACGTGCTTGCCCATCCTGTGCTGCTGCGCCAGTTGGTAGGTCCGCAGCCACCACGCGCAGACACTGACCAGCAGGAAGAAACTGGGTATGATGTACCACCCGCCGTCGTTCAGCGGCGGAATGGACAGCCCGTATTCCGGCCCCGGCGGCTCCAGCGCCGGCCAGAAGAGCTGGCGCAGGAATTCCGGGATCGACCAGCCGACCTGCGACAGCATGTTGAGCCCGACGATGACGAACCACAGCAGCCCGGTCGCGAGGCTGATCCAGCCCAGCATGCCCAGCTTGATCGGCTCGATCTGCGCGTTGCCCAGCAGGCCCACCAGCCGCGAGAAGACCGCGGTGCCGGAACGGTCGGCCATCATCTCGCCGCTGTCGTCCATGCTCCATTCCGGCGGCCCGTCGACCTGCACCTGCGTAAAGATATTCCGATATTCAATCATTGGTCACATCCTCACCCGAGAGGGCCAGATCGGCAGATCGAGCCAGCAGTTCCACCATTCGTGCCAGCCCTTGGTCCAGACCGGGCCGCTTATGATGATGCAGATGGCCGACCAGAAGCCGGCGTTCAGCGCCAGCAGCAGCCCCACCCGGTGAATGCCCAGCGTGCCCACGGAATAGCCGATGAAGTCGCGAAAAAGGTGTCCTCCTGATCGGGCGTCTTCATCTCCTCGCCCTTCTCGGGGTTCGCCACCGACAGGATCGGCCCGCCATGCAGCGCCAGCGCAGCGTCGTGGTGGAGAGGAACGTCACCGCCAGCATGTGCGCCGGGTTGTAATGGAAATGCAGATAGGCGTCGCCGGTGTTGCTGACCCAGTCGAGGTGGCTGAAAATGCCGTAGGGGAAGGCATGACCCCACGCGCCCATCAGCACGGGCCGGAAAACCACCAGCGTGACATAGGCGAAGATCGCCACGCCGAAGGCGAACGGCACGCGGGAGCCCATCCCCAGCTTGCGCCAGACCTCGACCTCGCGCAGCATCCAGCTGCCGAAGGCGCAGATCTTGATGATCTGCCACAGCCCGCCCTCCATCAGCGGGGCCGGTCCCAGGCCGTATGACAGGTCGGGTGGCGCGATGTTGATCAGCCACGGGTCCACGTGCCCTGGTGGGCGGCCCCCCACAGGATGAGGATCGTCCCCAGAAGGGCGAAGAAAGCGGTCGTGACCCCTAAGAAACCTCATAGAACGGGCCTACCCAGAAGTCGAACAGATCGCCGCCGATCAGCGTCCCCCTCGGACACGGTACTTTCTTTCAAAACTAAGCAACGCCATGATTGTCTCCGCGCTCGGCGGCCGGTCCGGACCGGACCTCGCGCCGTCTTGATTTCCTTGAGGTGCCGCGGGCGACCGGGCCGCCCGCGGCGATATTTGGCAGGGCGCGAACGCCCGGTTCAGTCGGCCTCGGCCGCGGCACGCGGCGCGGGTCGAAAATCAGCCAGACCTTGTAGAACTTCTGCATTTTCGATCTCTCCTCAGAACCAAGGCGCCCAGATGTAGGTCGCGATACGTGCGACCAGTGCAATCAGCGCGAACAGCCAAAGGCCGCTCATGTAGACCGAATGCAACTCCTGGGCCTGCTCGTCTGTGAGGCCTGTAAAGGACAGGTCGGTGTTATCAGCCATGAACTTTTCTCCGGAACGTTATGCTGACGCCGCGAACCCCGCGGCCGGGTCCTTCGGGTCCTTCATGGTACCTCGGGGATCTGCCCGCCACGGCGGGAAGGCAGGTCGGTATCCCGGTTTGAACGCATCGCGTCAGACCGAGAAAATGACGGGCGTGATGCGGTCGGCCTCGGCCCAGGCACGGGCCAGCGGGCCGTGCAGGTTGAGCGTGCGATGCCGGATCACGGCGCGAACCCAGCGGGCGGCCGCGAACGGCAGCGCCAGCAGGAAGATCATCGCGAAATAGAGATGGAACTCCGCCGATCTCCGGCGGCCGCCGGCCCTGCGCGGCAGGTTGGATGTCATGTCGGTCATCGGATCAGTCCTCCTTCTGAACTGGGCCCTCGTCGGGCGAAATCTTTCGGACGGTCTCGAGCACAACGCGCTCCGCCCCCTCGCGCAGGGCCGCGTCCTCGGCGGCGTCGCACAGGTTCTTGGCCGCCGATATGCGGGTCAAAACGGGATGGCGCGCGACGGTCCGGTCCAGTTCGCGGCTCGCGTCCGCATCCCATGGAAAATCGCGGCGCAACGGTGTGGGGGTGGCTGCCGCGGCGTCCATGTCGGACCCCAGCGGCAGAACATGGAAAAGCGCGTCGAAAAGCCCGTTGCACAGCTCCTGCACCAGCCACGGCGCGCCGGCATGGCCCATCATCGGCGTGCCCGTGGCCCGACATATCGCGGCGCCGGGGAAACTGGCCGGAATGAAGGCGGGTTGCGGGCCGTGGCCGCCGCGCTGTTCGGCGAGGTACATCTTCTCGTTGATCGAGCCCATCATGATCAGCGGCCGCTCGCGCGCGATGACCGGCTCCGGGTCAAGCCCCGTCACGTCGCCGAGCTTGCGCAGGAAGAGCGTCGTGCTCTCCACGCCAATCGGCGCCTGCGGGTAGGGCTTGCCAGAACCTCGGCCAAACCGCGGCCAAACTCACGATACATGCAGCTGTTCACATCGGAATTCACGAGGTCGCGCATCTCGGCGAGGTGGCTGCAAAGCGGCATCACCATGTTCACCTCGGCGCCGATGCCCTCCACCAGCCGGCGGATTTCGTGCAGGTCGCTCGTCACCGGCCGGTTCTCGCGGCCGACCGGGCCGTCGATCACGACCTCGAGGCCCTTGACCGCGCGGAACGCATAGACGGCGCCCCAGTATCCGCCGGCCCGGTCATGATCCTGGATCAGCATGAGCGCCCCCGAAATTGCCTGTCGCCCGGCCCCGTCCGCGCGGCCCCGCGCGGACCGCCGCGTTGCCGACGCGACGCCGACGCGATGCAGGAAGCCGTCACGGGCGAGTCGCGGCGCATCAGATCATCTCCTGCGCCTTGACCGCCCGGGCCTTCTTTTCCGGTTTCTCGCGATTGAGCTCGCGATACTCGGGGCGCAGGTTTGGTGCCCCTTCCCAGACGCCCGCCGTCGCCCCAACGACGAACCCTTCGAAGAAATCGCGCATCCGGTCCATGCGGCCCCGGTTGGCGATCGCCGCGTTGACGACCTGCGCGAGGCTGTTCGCGCCGGCAGGCCCCATCAGCGACCGCGCCGAGATGAGGTTCGTGAAATAAAGGCGCGGAATCCCAAGCTCTTTTGCCCTCTGGACGACAGGCGTCGTGCCGATCGCCAGATCGGGTCTCACTCCCTCCGCCGCGCTCAGGTCCTCCTCCAGCGAGGCCCGGAAATTGACCGTCGCCCCGCGGGCGCGCATCCACTCGGCGTCGTGTCGCGACCACTCGGTTTCCGGGCAGGCCGTGCCGAAACAGGGCACTCGCGCACCGCTCTCGATCAGCAGCCGGGCGACCGGCAATTCGCTGCCTTCATACCCGCTTAAGGTAATCGTGCCATTGATCGCCGTCGCGGCCAGCGCCTCATGTATGGCCGGAAGAAACATGTTCTGGGCATCGGCAACCCGGTCGGCGGACAGGCCGAACGCCTCGCCCACGGCGGCAAGCCACGCGGCCGTGCCGTCATGCCCCACCGGCGCGCCGCCGATGACCGGCCACCCGGCCGAAGCGAATTCGCGGATCGCCGCGGTATAGAACGGGTGGATCGCCGCGCATGCGCCGCAATCCAGCGCGGCATAAAGTTCGCGCCATTCCCGCGACGGGACAACAGGCCCCGCCGCCAACCGCATCGGGGCGAACATCTGGTCGATCATGACCGGATCGGCCGGAAACATCTCGCCCGGCAACGTCACGGCGGGCCGGTCCGAGACGCCCCCAACCGGCGCGGGCGTAGTTGAGCATCGCGCCGGCCAGCACGTCCTTGGCCTCGGCATGGGTCGGGATGCCGAAGCCGGTCCCGTCGCAGCCGGCCCGACCGTTCTGACCATGCGCGGTTTTCGACGACCTTTTCGAGGCGCTCGGCGAACGCCTCGACGAGCATGTGACGCTCGTCCTGCAGCCGGTCATCGCCCGGCATTTCTGGCGGACGGCAGCCAACGCGACCTTCTAGACACCGAGGCCGCGAATATCTCGGCGATCGAGGCTTTCGCGGAACTGGCGCTTTTCGACGGGTTCGACGGCCCCGTGATACAGGCGCCTGCCCCGTCGCTCGGGCGGCTTGCCCTGCATTGCTTGCCGCGCGCGGCCCTGCTGGGACGCATGGCACCCTTTTCGACGCTCGGCCAATTGCTGGTGTCCTGCTTCGACGATCAGCGCCTAGCGCCGCTGTTCGGGCGTTATGCAACCTGTGTCGGCGGGTCGCCGTACCGGTGCCCCGCCCTCCTGTCCCTGATATGGCAGGCCGAAGCTGCCGGTGTCTGGACGGTTCGCGGCGTGATACATCGTATCGCGAGCGCGCTGGCCGACATCGCAGCGGCACGCGGCGCGGATCATTTCAGCCCCGCCCAAGGCGCGGCTGCCACGTAGCCTCTGGCGGGTCCGGCGGGAAACCCGCACGGATCCGGGCCATACGCCCTGCCAGGTTCAAAGCATGCTGAACGCGCCGTTCTACAGCCGCTCGGCCATTCGCAACCGCCTTGGCGGCGAAAAGACCACCGGGGTGCATGAGGCTCTGGACCTGCGCAGGTTTCGCTCGGCGTTGATCAAAGCCGCGCTCGCGGTTCGTGTGCCCCGTCGCCTGGCTTGGTGCTTTCGCTGAGGCGCATCATCCGACGGCGGCTTGGTACGTGACGGCCCCGGCATAGACGAGGAGCAACACGAGGCTTTCCCACCCGATATTTCCGGGGCCGCGTCGCTGTCTTAGGATCAGGCCGAGCAGGAGAACACCCGTCATCACCAGCCCCGCGACGACCCAGAAAAGATCACCCGCGCCAATGGCATGATATAACGACCCGGGACGATACGCGATATCCGACAGTGTCAGGAAAAGCGTGTCGAAACTGTTGCCACCGATTATGCCGCCCACCGCCAGCTGCAAAGCACCGCGACGCACCGCAGCAAGCGTCGTGACAAGCTCGGGCAGTGACGTGACGACCGCCGTCATGAGCGCGCCAACCAGAACCGAGGACAAGTCAAGCCGCGTGGAAAGCTCCGCCGCCGAACGCGCGATCGCCCACCCGGCGACCCCAAGCAGCACCATGGCAGCCAGAAAAAGGACGGCAAGGCGCGCCGGCCCGATACCAAGCCCGTGCTGGTCATCCGGGGCATCCGTGCGCGTTTCGCTGGTGCGCACGGCCTGCCACATGGGACGGCGCCGTATACCGGTGCTCTGATAGACGCCCAGGATATAGATCGCCAAAAGCAGGACGGATGCCGGATGGATCGACCAGAAGGACATGTCAGGCATGACGAAAGCCGCCAACGGTACGGTCAACATCACCATCAGCAGCGCAGCCTGGAAGACATTGGCCAGATCCGCGGCGGCATGTTCGAGGTTCGCGCGACGGTACAAGAGATCGGCCAATGCCAGAAAAGCGGTTTGCGCCGCGATTCCGCCAATACCGTTGGAAAAGGCAAGCGACGCATGCCCATCGAGCGCGGATGTCACCGAAACCACCGTCCCGGAAAGCGACGTCGCGGCGCCCAGCAGGACGGCCCCGGTCACCGCTTCGCCGAAGCCCGTCAGATCCGCGATTCGATCGGCCAAACCGGTCAACGCCGTCCCCAGAACGAGAACGGTCAGCGTTCCGGTCGCAAAGATCGCAACGACCAGTGTGAGGGACAGATGGGCAAACATGTCACAAGCCCTTACCGCTCAACCGCGGCAAGGACCATGACCCTTGCGCCCCGGTCAGGATGCACCCGTGTCCTTCAGGGTGTCAGGGTTCAGGCGGATCACCGCCCCGTTTAGCGCCGCTGCCACCGAAACCCAGACAAGGTACGGCACGAACAAAAGGCCCGCAACCCAGTCCAGAAGGAAGAGGGCGACCATGCACCCGGCAACCGACAACCACAGCGCCGACAGAACGACCAGCCCGGCACGCGGACGGCGAAGACCGAAGAAAACCGGCGTCCACAGCGTGTTGAGGGCGATCTGCAAGGCCCAGAGCGCCATCGCCAGACCGTTGCCCGGGATCATCGCGACCCTTGCACCGGCGGCGGCCATGCACAGGTAGAGCGTCGTCCATGCCACCGGGAACAGCCAGTTCGGCGGCGTCCATGACGGCTTGTTCAGCCGCTCGTACCAAGCGCCGGGCGGAAACATCGCGCCCGTCGCACCCGCCGCCATGCAGGCCGCAAGAAATATCGCGAAAAAGATCCAGATCATGCGCCCTGCCTAGCGGGATGTCCCTGTCGTATCAATGCCGCGCGTTGTTGACGGTCACTCGCCTTGAGACTGGCCAACGCGGAGCAAAGCGCTTACCCCCAGTCGGCCGACACGCGGTCGCGCTCGGCCGAAGCCTCCACCAGAAAGGCCGTTTCGGCAAGGGGCCGGGCATGCATGACCGGCGAATACGGCATGATCATCGTCCCGGCCGAACGTGAAACCGCCCCCAGCAGGCAGCCCGGCTGCTGGCGCGGCCCGGTATGGGCGCGCGCGGACACCGAATCGGACCCGGCATGCGCGACCATCCTGCCGATCGCCCGATACAGGGCCTGCGCCGCGCAAGTCCCCGGACGACAGTCCGCGGGCAGCGCGGAAATGCCCGCAACTGACCTTGCATAGAGCCTGTCGCCCTCGGCAATGAGGCGGCGAATCATCATACGGATCGCGACGGTCGCGGCGGGGCCTTGCAGGAAGCCGTCAACATCCACGCCCATCTCGTGGCACCAGTCTATCGTCAAGTACAGGCGGCCTTCACGCGCGTCCTCGCCAACGTCGCGGGCCATATTCGTCAGCTGCATCGCCACGCCCGGATCGCAGGCCCGGGCCAAGGCATCGGCGTCACGCATGCGCATCAGCACGCAGATCATGGCCCCGACGGCGGAAGCCACGCGTGACCCATAGCCGCGCAATTCGGACAGCGTGGCATAGCGTCGGCCCGACGCATCCCAGGCAAGCCCTTCCAGCAGCGCCTCGGGCAGTGCGCGGGGCAGTTCATACGTATCGACGATCGCCGCGAAGGCCTTGTCAGACGGCTGGTTCTCGGGCTTTCCGGCGTAAACGCGTGCCTGGCGCTCGTGCAACCGCGCCACGGCGGCCTCCTTGGCCGGCTGCAGGTCGACCGCGTCATCAGCGAGACGACAAAAAGCGTAGAGCACAAGGGCCGGGTCGCGCACACGCCCGGGCAAGAGCCGCGACGCCGCGTGGAAGGAGCGCGAGCCATGCCGGATGGCCTCGGTGCAATAGGCGAGATCCTCGCTGGGGATCATGCCGGCCTCGCAAGAGCGGGGGCCGGGACGAGCGGGGCCAGCACCTCGGCACTGGAAATGACGCCGCGTAGTCCCGCGGCGGGATGCGGCACAAGGCGCAGCGCGTAGAACGTGTCGCCGTCCGGGGGCGCCGCGCCCGGGTCCGTCACGCTCGAGCGGTGCACGTAGAGGCTCATCTCCTCGGCCAGCCGCCGCTTGATGAAGATGTCCTCAACCAGCCCCTTGTACCTTGGGCCGTTGCGTATCGTGTGATGGCCGGCATTCGACCACATGCCCCGCGTGCCGCGGGCCCCTAAATACCAGACGAACAACCTCATCGACCACCGTGTCCGCCCGAGCTTCGCCGACGACCAGCGCCGGCGTTTCGTTGCCCAACGGAGTGTCGTGCGTGTGGCCCGCATCTGCATTCGACACGACGATGTCGGCCCGGACCTGCGTGCCGTCGGCAATCCGCAGGCCAGATGCCCGGCCGCGGCTGAGCAGCACCTCGCTCACCTCGATTTCCTGCCGAATGCATCCGCCCTGCGATTCGATCACGCGCACCATGGCGCGCGCTTTCGCGTCAACGCCACCCATGGCGTAGTGAAAACCGAACGCTTTCGCCAGATGGCTGACCAGCGTGTACATCGACGTCACGTGGAACGGATCGCCCCAGATGAAGAGTTGGTAAAACGACAACGCCATAAGCAATCTTTCGTCCTTCACGCGGCGCGCGGCGTGGCCATGGACCGACCGGTACGCGCGCAGGAACGCGAATGTGGGCAGCACTTTCACCAAATCGGTCAGATGATGCATGGAGCGCCGTACCAGATCCTCGAACCCGACCCGGTAACGCCGCTCGCTATCCGCGAGGAACCTCTGATACCCACGCAGGTCTGACTGCGACAGCCGTGCCACCTCGGCACACATCGCGGCCTCGTCCTGTCTGGCCACGAAACGGCTGCCATCGGGCCAACGGATCTCGTAGAAAGGATCCAGCGCGCGCAAGTCGACATCATCGTCGAAACAACGTCCGCAGGCCGCCCAGAGCTCCCGGAAAAACTGGGGCACGGTCACGATGTTCGGCCCCAGATCGAAGCGGTGCCCGTCACGTTCGAGCGATGAGCCACGCCCACCCGGGCCGCTGAGACGGTCAAAGACCGTGACACGGTAGCCTTTCGCGCCAAGGCGCATCGCGGAGGCCAGCCCGACAAGTCCCGCGCCGATCACCGCGGCAGGCGGCCTGTCGCCCGGTGACGGGCCCGGATCCCGTGCCTCGTCAATAACCGTCGACATGAAGCAATGCTACAAGTGTCCATTAAAATTGATAAATTGTCTTGCGCGACTTTTACTGGCGCGCAGGAAACATCACCGTGAAACGACATCAATGATCGGAGCAGCCCATTCAGACCGTCAGCCTCAGCTTCTTTCGTTTCCAGCGCCGGAAAAGCCGGCTCTGGGCGTTCACCATGATGGGGATGGCCCGACCGATGCTCAGGCACGTGCCGCGGATCGGGTTCAGGAAAGTTTGCGGGTCCGGCAGTGGTCAGGGGTTCACGCCCGTCCCGAATACGGCGGTCTACGCGATCCTTGCCACTTGGCCAGACCTTGAAAACGCACGCCGTCAGACACGCAACGCGGCCGTTTTTCGGCGCTACCGGTCCCGCGCGGAGGAATGCTGGACCGTCTTCCTCAGCCCGACATCGGCCCGCGAGGCGTGGTCGGGTCAGACCCCCTTCGAGCCACAGAACGGCACAGCGGAAGGGCCCGTCGCGGCCCTGACCCGCGCAAGCCTCAGGCCGTCGGCCACGTGGCGCTTCTGGCAGCGCGTGCCCGACATCAGCAGGAAGATCGGCGAGAACACCCAGGTGGTCTTGAACATCGGGATAGGCGAAATTCCCCTGTTCAACCAGATCACCTTTTCGATCTGGCCCGACACCGCCGCGATGGCCGGTTTCGCCCGCGCCGACGGGCCCCATTGCCGCGCTGTTCGCGCCGTGCGCGCCGGCGGATAGCTCCGCGAGGAATTGTAAGCGCGTTTCCAAATCGTCGCCGCCATCGGAACGTGGGGCCGGCGCCCCGCCACTGAGACGACTGGGATACGTGTCATGACAGCGCCATTTCCGTTCTCCGCGATCGTCGGTCAGGATCAGATGAAGCTCGCGATGGTTCTCGCGACAATTGACCCCGCATTGGGCGGGTTTCTCGTTTTTGGCGACCTCGGGACCGGGAAGTCGACCGCGGTCCGATCACTCGCGGCTCTGCTCCCGCCCATACGAATGGTCGACGGCTGCCCGGTCAATTCCGAGAGGCCCGAAGATTGCCCGGACCGGGCGCACCCGGCATCTTCGGAAATCACCGAGCGGCCCACGCCGGTCATTGACCTGCCACTCGGCGTCACCGAGGACAGGGTAACCGGTGCGCTGGACATTAAGCGCGCCCTGACAGACGGGGAAAAGACATTCGAGCCGGGATTGCTGGCGCGCGCGAACCGCGGGTTCCTGTACATCGACGAGGTCAACCTGCTCGAGGATCAAGTGGTCGGCCTGCTGCTCGACGTGGCACAATCGGGCGTGAACGTCGTTGAGCGCGAGGGGCTGTCGATACATCATCCCGCGCGGTTCGTTTTGGTCGGGTCCGGCAATCCCGAAGAGGGAGAACTGCGCCCCCAGCTTCTCGATCGTTTCGGCCTGTCGGTCGAAGTACGCTCGCCGTATGACATCGAAACGCGCGTGGAAGTCATACGCCGCCGCGCCACTGGCACTGAGCCACAGGCTGCGCCGCGATCCGCTCGACGAGGCGGGCTCGGTGGCGCGGGTCGAGCGCGCCATCACCGAGGTGCTGTCGTGACGGCCGCCGCTGCCAAGTGGGACAGGGCCATGAAAGCGGTTGCGCTTTTGACCGTCGCCCCGGCGCCGCTCAAAGGTATGATCGTCCGCGCGCGGCCCGGACCGGCGCGCGACGCCCTTGAACGCGCGCTCTCGGCATTGCCAATGCCTTGCAGGCGGCTGCCCCTGATCGTTGACGATGCAAGCCTGTTCGCGGGCGTCAACCTTCTGGCCTCCCACGCCAAGGGCAAGGCGGTGCGCCACACGGGCCTTGCCGACACTCCCGCCGCCCTACTCGTGCCCATGGCCGAACGGATGGCGCCATCCCTGGCCGCCAAGCTGGGCGACCTGCTCGACAGGGATCTTGGCCATGCGATGGTACTTTTCGACGAAAGCGATGAACAAGAGCACGAAACGGGCGTGCCCTCCCTCCTTGGCGACAGGCTGGCCTTCAACATCGATCTCGACGGGGTGAACGCGCAGCAGGCCCGCACCCGCCTTCCCGCGCCAGCCGATATCGACGCCGCGCGCGATCGCGTCGGGGCGAGCACGATCGCGCCGTGTCACCGGGAGGCGCTGGTCACACTCGCCGCGCGGTTCGGCATCAGCAGCCTCCGCGCCCCGTTGCTGGCAATGCGAAGCGCAAACTGCCTGGCCGCGCTGGACGGCCGGCAGACAACTTCCGAGGATGACGTTCGCACGGCGGCGGCGCTTGTCTACCCGGCGAGAGCCGTCCACGAGGCGCAGGACCCACCCGAAGACGCGCAACCGGCGCCCGAAACGCCGGATCCGGAAAGCCATGGCGAGACAGACGAGGACAGCCCACCGGAAACCGGACCCGACCCGGCCACGGACGAAATGCTGGTCGAGGCGGTTTCGGCCATCCTGCCCGCCGGCATCCTCGCCGGCGCGGCGTCCGGGCAACAGGTGTCCAACACCACACGAAACGGCGGGGCGGGTGACAAGCGCACGGGAAATCGACGGGGGCGGCCGCTTTCTTCGCGGCGGGGCCGCCCTGACGGCCAGAGCCGAATTGACGTGATCGCGACGTTGCGCGCCGCGGCCCCCTGGCAGAAAATCCGGCAATCCAGCGGCCAAGGTACGCGCTCGATCATCGTTCGGCCCGACGACATCCACGTGCACCGTTACGAGGATCGCACCGACAGGCTTGTCGTTTTCCTGGTTGATGCCTCGGGATCGGCGATCATGAACCGGATGGCCGAGGCAAAGGGCGCCGTCGAACTGATGCTTGCCGACACCTATGCCAACGGGGACCATGTCGCACTCGTTGCGTTCAGGGGCCCGTGAGCCGAGACGTTGATGGAGCTGACCTGTCCACCGAAACTTCCCTCGTTGTGATGTAGAGTTTGCTCAACCTTTCGAAGGAGCAAACAGATGCGAAAGAGCCGTTTCACCGGTTAAGAGGACCGTGGCCCCAGTGGGGCCGCGTAAGCCCCGTACCAGATAATCGGGATGATCAAGGAACAGGAAGCCGGAATGCCGACGGCGGAGGTGTGCCGGAAGCACGGCTTGAGCCAAGGCACATTCTACAAGTTCAAATCGAAGTATGGCGGCATGGAGGTGTCTGACGCCGCCAATCTGAGGGCGCTTGAAGACGAGAATGCCAAGGTCAAGCGCCTGCTGGCGGACAGCATGCTGGACAATGTCGTGCTGAAGGACTTGCTGGGAAAGAGCTGACGGTAAGCCATCGAGTCGCCATGCGTTCGAGACCGATGGCGAACGAATGAGCGGCGAGAGGCAGCGCTGATGGCGATGCGGGATCATGACATCTCGCAGCGCCGGGCCTGCCGACTTGTCGGTGTCGATCCGAAGACGGTCCGGCGTGAACGCCCGCCCCATAACCCAGAAATACGCAAGGAGATGAAGGCCGTCGCAGCCAAGCGCCGTCGGTTCGGTTACCGGCGGATCGGCGTGATGCTGGAGCACAAGGGTATGGTCATGAACCACAAGAAGCTGTATCGGCTCTACACGGACGAGAAGCTTGGGGTCAGGCGACGCCGGGGTCGCAAACGGGCGCGTGGCACGCGAACACCGATGCCAGAGGCTCTGAAGCCCGGCGAGCGTTGGTCCTTGGACTTCCTGTCTGACACGTTCGGGACGTCGCGCAGGTTCCGCATTCTGGCCGTGAACGACGATTGCTGTCGCGAGAACCTCTGCCTGATGGCCGACACCAGCATCTCCGGTGCCCGGGTTGCTCGGGAACTGGATGCCCTTGTCCGCATCTATGGAAAGCCGACCAGCATTGTCAGTGACAACGGGACGGAGTTCACCAGCCGGGCGATCCTGAACCGAAGGTCCGCGAAGTGAAATGGGCGAACGAGAACGATGTGAATTGGCACTATATCGACCCGGGCAAACCACAGCAGAATGCCTTCATCGAGTCCTTCAACGGCAGCCTACGCGATGAACTCCTCAACGAGGAGATGTTCGACAGCCTGGACGATGCCCGGCGCAAGCTGGCCCTTTGGCGATACGATTACAACAATGTCAGACCGCACTCATCGCTCGCAAACCAAGCACCCGCAGAAGCGCGCCGGACGCTTGAGCAATTTGAGGGCTCCACGCCCGGCGCGCTTGCCCAAATCGACGACCAGAACTATGAAAACCAGACCCGCAAACTCTCGTTATGAATGAGGGAGCCTTGGGCGGCAGGTCAGGAGAAAATTTTTCCGAGGAACCCATTTGCGCCCGAATACGCTAGCGGTAGCTTTCACGCTGTCATATTGTCAATCTATGGGTATCTTATAAGAAAGAATAGTTACACGGAACTTGGGCCTGTTTCTCACTTATGCGACGAGGAATGCCATCGCGAACCGCGACATCCCACTGCGGCGTTAAGAGGAGATGAACCGGCGGCAAGTTGCGCCGCCGGTTCGGGGGTGTCGCCTGTGCCCCTCTTGTTCAAATGAACTGGAAGTCGTCCAGCGTCAGGTTTGCCGCCGCCACGTTCTCCACGAGGACCAGGTGCCCGTCCACGTTCATCTGCGCGCCGTCGGCAGTGTCGGTGATGTTCAGCGCGTCGAGGAAGCCGCTGAGCCCGTTGCCGCCATTGTCGATGTTGGGCGTGCCGTCCAGCGTGCTGACCGTGCGGATGAGGAAGCCGTCGGTGCCGTCCTCGTAGTCGGTGATGACGTCTTCATCGCCGTCCTTGAAGAAGTTGTAGACGAACACGTCCGCCCCGTCGCCGCCGGTCATGGTGTCGTCGCCGTCGCCGCCGTTCACGGTGTCGGCGCCCGCGCCGCCCTCGACCACGTCGTCGCGCCCGCCGCCGGCGACGAAATCGTCGCCGTCGCCGCCCATGACGGTGTCGTTGCCCTCGCCCGCGCCGATGGCGTCGTCGCCCGCGCCGCCATCCACCGTGTCCTGCCCGGTGCCGCCGCCGAGGCTGTCGTCGCCC
>NZ_JBKOTX010000107.1:0-19874 GCF_047086965.1 Roseovarius halophilus (ex Wu et al. 2025)
GCCCGGCTGCGCACCACCCCGGTGCTGGACCCGGCCGGCCGCGCAAGCCTGCGCCGGGGCGTCACCGCGCCCGCGTTGCAGTAGCAGCGCAGACCGGCTAACAGGCGCGCAAGGACACAGCGAAGGATCAGCCAGATGACCAGCCCTCTCCGCCTCGGCATCGCAGGCCTCGGAACCGTCGGTGGCGGTGTCGTGCGCATCCTGCGCCAGCAAGCCAAGCTGCTTGCCGCCCGCGCCGGGCGCCCGATCGAGATCGTGGCCATTTCGGCCCGCACCCGCGACAAGGATCGCGGCGTCAATATCGCGCACTACGATTGGGAAGACGATCCCGTGGCCCTGGCCCGGCGTGACGACGTCGATGTCTTCGTGGAACTCATGGGCGGCTCGGACGGCCCCGCCAAGGCCGCGACCGAAGCTGCACTGGCGGCGGGCAAGCATGTCGTTACCGCCAACAAGGCGATGCTGGCCCATCATGGACAGGCGCTGGCCGAACTGGCCGAGGGCAACCGGTGCAGCCTGCGCTTCGAGGCCGCCGTGGCCGGTGGCATCCCGGTCATCAAGGCGCTGATGGAAGGGCTGGCGGGCAACGAGATGACCCGCGTCATGGGCGTGATGAACGGCACCTGCAACTATATCCTGACCCGGATGCAGCACGCGGGCCTCACCTACGAAGAGGCCTTTGCCGAGGCCGACGCGCTGGGCTTCCTGGAGGCCGATCCGGAGCTTGACGTGGGCGGCATCGACGCCGGACACAAGCTGGCGATCCTCGCCGCGCTGGCCTTCGGCACGCGCATCGACTTCGCCTCGGTCGCGCTGGAGGGCATCGGCGCGATCACCATCGAGGACATCACCCAGGCCGCCGACATGGGCTATCGCATCAAGCTGCTGGGCGTGGCGCAGATGACCGGGCGCGGGCTGGAACAGCGCATGTCGCCCTGCCTCGTGCCCGCCCACTCGCCGCTGGGTCAGTTGGAAGGGGGCACCAACATGGTGGTGCTGGAGGGCGACGCGGTCGAGCAGATCGTGCTGCGCGGCCCCGGCGCGGGCGAAGGCCCCACCGCCAGCGCCGTCATGGGTGACGTGATGGACATTGCCCGCGGGCTGCGGCTGCCCGTCTTCGGCCAGCCCGCCGAGACGCTGGCCGAGGCCAAACCCGCGAATTCCACGGTACCGGCGGCCTATTACCTGCGCCTGCAACTGATCGACAAGCCCGGTGCGCTGGCCAAGATCACCGCGATCCTCGGCGATGCCGGCGTGTCCATCGACCGGATGCGCCAGTACGGCCACCAGGACACCTCGGCCCCGGTGCTGATCGTTACCCACAAGACCACCCGTGCCGACCTGTCCGAGGCCCTGGCAGCAGTGCGCGAAACCGACGTGGTGCTGGCCGATCCGGTGGCGATCCGCATCGAGGAAGTCTGACACCGTGACCGAGCGGGTGATCGACCTGGCCACCTGGCCCCGCGCCGGCGCCTTCCGCCTGTTCCGGTCCTACGAGAAGCCGCATTTCGCACTGACCACCCGGCTTGACGTGACCCGACTAATGGCGCGCAGGGCCGAGGGAGTCTCGCCCTTCCGGGCCTGCCTTCATGCGCTGGCCGCCGGGTTCCACGCGGTGCCGGAATTGCGCACGCGCTTTCGCGGGGCGGACAGGGTGGTCGAGCATGACCGGCTGACGCTTTCCCCCACCATCGCCCTGCCGGACGGCGGCTTTGGCTTCGGCTACATCGACTACCAGGACGACTGGCCCGCCTTCGATGCCGCCGCCGCGGCCGAGATCGCCGCCGTCCGCGCCGGGGCGCCGCGCGTGCCCAACACCGGCGAACGCGACGACCTGCTGTATCTGTCCTGCCTGCCCTGGGTCGATTTCACGGGCCTGACCAATGCCCTGCCCGGCGCGCAGGACTGCATCCCCCGGCTGAGCTGGGGCAAATTCGTGCCCGGCGCCGACGGGCACACGACCTGCGCCTTCACCGCCGAGGTGCATCACGCCATCGCCGACGGCGCGCATCTGGGCCAGGCCATCACGGTGATCCAGGACAGGCTTGACACCTTCTAGACCGGTGTTAGCGCGCACAGGCTTGCCGCCCCGACCCCGGCGCGCTAGGCGACAGGCAACGTCATTTCCCAACAAGGACCCCCGCCCATGTCCCTGCCCACCGATTTCAATGACCGCATGCTTTCGCTGGGCCTGGCCCGGGTCGCCGAACAGGCCGCCATCGCCAGCGCCGACTGGATCGGCCGCGGCGACGAGAAGGCCGCCGACCAGGCCGCCGTCAACGCCATGCGCGACCAGCTCAACAAGCTCGACATCCAGGGCACCGTGGTCATCGGCGAGGGCGAGCGTGACGAGGCGCCCATGCTTTTCATCGGCGAAGAGGTCGGCAATGGCCAGGGCCCGCACGTGGACATCGCGCTGGACCCGCTGGAAGGCACCACCCTGACGGCCAAGGACATGCCCAACGCGCTGACTGTGATCGCCATGGCCTCGCGCGGGACGCTGCTGCACGCGCCCGACACCTACATGGACAAGCTGGCCGTCGGACCGGGCTACGCGCCCGGCGTCGTCACGCTGGCCATGTCCCCGGCCGAGCGGGTCTCGGCGCTGGCCTGGGCCAAGGGATGCTCGACCAAGGACATCACGGTCTGCGTGCTCGAACGCCCGCGCCATGTCGACATGATCGCCGAGCTGCGCGGCACCGGCGCGGCGGTGCGGCTGATCACCGATGGCGACGTGGCCGGCGTGATGCACTGCGCCGAGCCTGCAACCGGCATCGACATCTACATGGGCCAGGGTGGCGCCCCCGAGGGGGTGCTGGCCGCTGCCGCACTGAAATGCATGGGCGGGCAGATGTACGGGCAGCTTGTCTTCCGCGACGCCGAAGAGCGCGCCCGCGCCGACAAGGCCGGGATCACCAACCTGGACCGCGTCTATACCCGCGACGACATGGTGACAGGCGACGTGATCTTCGCGGCCACGGGTGTGACGGATGGCTCGCTGCTGCCCGGAATCCAGCGCGAACCGGACAGCCTGACGACCGAGACGATTCTCATGCGATCCAAGACCGGGTCGGTCCGGCGCATGCGCTACCGCAATCCGATCTGATTTTTATTGAATGGAAACAGGGCCCTGGCGGCCCCGTTCATCTTTCGGATACCCGGATGCATCAGAACACTTGCATATATTAGGTTTTTTACATATGTACCCGTTCAAGGCAGCGGACCCCGCTGTCGGATGCAACACGAACCAGGGCGCGCACCGCTGCAACGGGTCCGCCCCGCGAGGGAACCGATAGACCGATGACCACGGAATTCACACCTTTCATATCCCTGTTCGGCGGGCTGCTGATCGGCAGTTCGACCGTGCTTTTGATGCTCACCCTGGGCCGGATCCTGGGCGCCACGGGCGTTCTGGCCGGGTTCCTGCAACCGGCCTCGACCTCGGACTGGTCCTGGCGCGCGGCGCTGCTGGCCGGCATGGTGACGGCCCCCGCCCTGATGACGCTGGCGACCGGCCAGCCGCCGACCATCCAGGTGCCCGTCAGCACGCTGATGATGGTCATCGGCGGCTTCATCGTCGGCCTCGGCGTCACCTACGGCGCGGGCTGCACGAGCGGCCACGGCGTCTGCGGCATGGCGCGCTTCTCGCCGCGTTCGATCGCCGCGACCGTCACCTTCATGATCTTCACCGCGATCACGGTCTACGTGGTCCGTCACGTCTTCGGAGCCTGATCCAATGATGCGCATTGTCTCGACTTACCTCATCGGCCTGATCTTCGGCATCGGAATCATGATGTCCGGCATGGCCAACCCCGCCAAGGTTCTGAACTTCTTCGACGTTTTCGGCACCTGGGACCCCTCTTTGATCTTCGTGATGGGCGGGGCCATCCTCGTTGCCGCGCCGGGCTACTGGCTGGTGGTGGCGCGCCCCGCGGGCAAACCGCTGATGGGCGAGGCCTTTCACGTCCCGCAGAACCGCAAGCTGGACATGAAGCTGATCGCCGGCTCTGCCACCTTCGGCGTGGGCTGGGGGATCGCGGGCTTCTGCCCCGGCGGCGCCCTGCCCGCCGTCGGAACGCTCAACCCGGCCGTTCTGACATTCACCGCCGCGCTCATCGTCGGCATCTTCACCGCGAAGTTCACGCAAAATCTGACCGCACGCCGCGCCAAATCGGCGGCAGCCTGACCCAAGCCCCAGAAAGAGGAACAGGACATGACCGACTATCCCGTCAACACCGAGATCAAGCCCGAGGTCCAGGCGTTCTTCGACGACGCCACCAACACGATCTCCTACATCGTGAAAGATCCGACCTCGGACAGCTGCGCCATCGTCGACAGCGTCATGGACATCGACTATGCCGCCGGCCGGATCACCTATGACCACGCCGATGAGCTGATCCGCCAGGTGGAAACCCAGGGCCTCAAGCTGGAATGGATCATCGAGACCCATGTCCATGCCGACCACCTCTCCGCCGCGCCCTACATCCAGGAAAAGATCGGCGGCAAGATCGGCATTGGCGCCAAGATCATGGTCGTGCAGGACACCTTCGGCAAGGTCTTCAACGAAGGCACCGAGTTCCAGCGCGACGGCAGCCAGTTCGACGCGCTGTTCGAGGATGGTGACACCTACATGGTCGGCAACATGCCCGTCTTCGCCATGTACACGCCCGGCCACACCCCGGCCTGCATGGTGCATGTCATGGGCGATGCGGCCTTCGTGGGCGACACGCTGTTCATGCCCGACGGCGGCTCGGCCCGCGCCGATTTCCCCGGTGGTGATGCGGCCACGCTCTATGACAGCATCCAGAAGGTTCTGGCGCTGCCCGACGAGATGCGCCTGTTCATGTGCCACGACTACGGCCCGGGCGGCCGCGACATTGCCTGGGAAACCACCGTGGGCGAGGAGAAGGAAAACAACATCCACGTCGGCGGCGGCAAGACGAAAGAGGATTTCGTCAAGTTCCGCACCGAACGCGATGCGCAGCTGGGCATGCCCAAACTGATCATTCCCTCGCTGCAGGTGAACATGCGCGCGGGCGAGATCCCGACCGACAAGGACGGCAACCCGATGCTCAAGGTGCCGGTCAACGGGCTGTAACCAGCCCCCCAGACCACGCCCCGACAGCAAGGAGAGGACAATGGAATTCAAGACCATCACCGATGCGATCACCGTCAGCCCGCAGGTCTGCCCCGATGATCTGACGGCCATCAAGGACGCGGGCTATCGCGCCGTCATCTGCAACCGCCCCGACGGCGAGGCGGCCGACCAGCCCACCTTCGAGGAGATCGAGGCGGCGGCGAAGAAGCTCGGTCTTGAAGCCCGTTACCTGCCCATCGTGGCCGGCAAGGTCAGCGACGCGGATGCCGAGGATTTCGGCACCGCCCTGACCGAGTTGCCGGGGCCGGTCCTGGCCTATTGCCGGACCGGCACCCGGTCGGCCACGCTGTGGTCGCTGGCCAGCGCGGACCGGCTGGAGCCCTCCGACATCCTGTCGAAGACCAAGGCCGCGGGCTATGACATGGCCGGCGTCGTGCGCCGGATCGTCAACGGCGGCAAGACGCCCACCGACACCGGCGACGCCAAGTATGACGTCGTGATCGTTGGCGGCGGCGCGGCGGGCATCGCCGCTGCCGCCTCGATCCTGCAGCGCCGGCAAGGGCTGGAGATCGCCCTGATCGACCCCGCCGACATCCACTATTACCAGCCCGGCTGGACCATGGTCGGCGGCGGCGTCTTCGATGCCTCGACCACCGCCAAGACCATGGGCAGCCTGATCCCCAAGGGCGTGCATTGGCTCAAGTCCGCCGTGGCCGCCTTCGAACCCAAGGACAACGCCGTGGTCCTCGATGGCTGCCGGGTGGTGAAATACGACCGGCTGATCGTCGCGCCGGGGCTGAAACTCGACTGGGGCGCCGTTGACGGCCTGGTCGAGACGCTGGGCAAGAACGGCGTGACATCGAACTACCGCTACGACCTGGCCCCCTATACCTGGGAGCTGGTCAAGGGCCTGAAACAGGGCCGCGCGATCTTTACCCAGCCGCACATGCCGATCAAATGCGCGGGCGCGCCGCAGAAGGCGATGTATCTGTCCGCCAACAACTGGGAGGAAATGGGCGTTCTGGACAAGATCGACATCGAGTTCATGAATGCCGGCGGCGTGCTCTTCGGTGTCAAGGACTATGTCCCGGCGCTGGAAAGCTACGTCGAACGCTATGGCGCGAACCTCAACTTTCACCACAACCTGATCGCGGTGGACGGCCCTGCGAAAAAGGCGACCTTCAAGGTCACCGCGCCCGATGAAGAAGACCGGGAAGTCACCGTCGATTTCGACATGATGCATGTCACGCCGCCGCAGACCGCGCCGGACTTCATCCGGGTCTCGCCGCTGGCCGATTCCGCCGGCTGGGTCGACGTGGACCAGGCCACACTGCGCCACAAGGAATTCGACAACATCTGGGCGCTGGGCGACGTGATGAACGCCCCCAATGCCAAGACCGCCGCCGCCGCGCGGATGCAGGCCCCGGTGGTGGCCGACAACCTCGTGGCCGATATCGACGGGCGCGGGCCGCAGCTGCAATACAACGGCTACGGCTCCTGCCCGCTGACGGTGGAAAAGGGTAAGATCGTCCTGGCCGAGTTCGGCTATGGCGGCACCCTGCTGCCCTCCTTCCCCAAGTGGCTGATCAACGGCGAAAAACCCTCGCGGCTGGCCTGGCTGCTCAAGGAACAGGTGCTGCCGCCGGTCTACTGGCGCGCCATGCTCCGGGGCCGCGAATGGCTGGCCCGCCCGGAAAAGGTCAGCGCCAGCTGACATCGAAACCCTCCGGACCCCGTCGCGGGGGTCCCCTGCAGGCCGACGGGGTGCCCCTGCCCCGTCGGCGCCTATGACTTCGAAAAGGCCCCTGTCATGCGCGCATTGTCCAGATACCTGCCGATCCTGACCTGGGGTCGGACCTATGACCGCACCGCCCTGTCCAACGACCTTGTGGCAGCGGTGATCGTCACCATCATGCTGATCCCGCAGTCGCTGGCCTATGCGTTGCTGGCGGGGCTACCGCCCGAGGCGGGGATCTATGCCTCGATCGTGCCGATCATGCTCTATTCCGTCTTCGGCACCAGCCGGGCCATGGCCGTCGGACCGGTCGCCGTCGTGTCGCTGATGACCGCCGCCGCCATCGGCGAGGTCGCCGAGCAGGGCACCGCCGGCTATGCCGCCGCCGCGCTCACGCTGGCGGGACTGTCGGGGGCGATGCTGCTGACGCTGGGGGTGCTGCGGCTGGGCTTTCTGGCCAATTTCCTGTCGCACCCGGTGATCGCGGGCTTCATCACGGCCTCGGGCATCCTGATTGCCACCAGCCAGCTGTCGAGCATCCTCGGCATCGACGCCTCGGGCCATACCCTGCCGCATCTGCTGGAAAGCCTGTTCCACAACCTGTCACAGATCAACTGGATCACGCTGGCCATCGGCGCGGCGGCCACCGGGTTCCTGTTCTGGGTGCGCAAGGGCCTGAAACCGCTGTTGCTGCGCTTGGGCTTGGGTCCGCGGCTGGCGGACATCCTGACCAAGGCCGGGCCGGTCGCCGCCGTCGTCGTCACCACCCTGCTGGCTGGGGTGTTCCGGCTGGACACTGCCGGGGTGCAGATCGTCGGTGCGGTGCCGCAGGCCCTGCCGCCATTCACCCTGCCCGACACCTCGTGGGAACTGATCCGCGCGCTGTTCCTGCCCGCGCTGCTAATCTCGATCATCGGCTTCGTCGAGTCGATCTCGGTGGCCCAGACGCTGGCCGCCAAGAAGCGCCAGCGCATCGACCCGAACCAGGAACTGATCGGTCTGGGCGCGGCCAACATCGGCGCGGCCTTCACCGGCGGCTACCCGGTCACCGGCGGCTTCGCCCGGTCGGTCGTGAACTTCGACGCGGGTGCCGAAACGCCGGCCGCCGGGGCCTTCACCGCCGTGGGACTGGCCATCGCCGCCGTGGCGCTGACCCCGCTGATCTACTTTCTGCCCAAGGCCACGCTGGCGGCCACGATCATCGTCGCGGTGCTCAGCCTTGTCGATCTGGGCATCCTCAAGCGCGCCTGGACCTACTCGCGCGCGGATTTCGCCGCCGTGCTGGCCACCATCCTGCTGACCCTCGGATTCGGCGTGGAAACCGGCGTCAGCGCCGGCGTCGTCCTGTCCATCGCGCTGCATCTCTACAAGACCTCGCGGCCCCATGTGGCCGAGGTGGGGCGCGTCGCGGGCACCGAGCATTTCCGCAACATCCGCCGCCACCAGGTCGAGACGCATCCGCGTGTGATAACGCTGCGCGTGGACGAAAGCCTCTACTTCGCCAACGCCCGCTTTCTCGAGGATTACCTCTATGACCGCGTCGCCGAGGATTGCGGGCTGTCCGACGTGATCCTGCAATGCACCGCGATCAACGAGGTCGACATGTCCGCGCTGGAAAGCCTCGAGGCGATCAACACCCGCCTGAAGGGGCTGGGCATCAAGCTGCACCTCTCCGAGGTCAAGGGCCCGGTCATGGACCGCTTGCGACGGTCGCATTTCCTCGACGAGCTGGGCGGCAAGGTCTTTCTGACCCAATACGAGGCCTGGACCGACCTGACCGACGACCAGCCCGCCGGGGCGGCCTGATCAGGCGTTTTCACCGCCTGTTTCATCCGCGGTTGGCTGGGGCACGGGGCTGTCGGGATGGTCGAATTCGTCGGGCGGAACCGGCTCGCCCACCACGCGGGGGTCACAGGCCACCATGGGGCTGCCCCGGTCGCGGATGATCAGCCCGCCACGGGCGCGGCATTGCTCGAAACTCATGCTGTCGCCGAGCACCATGTATTCGCGCATCCCGTCCCCATCGCCGCCCTGCAACGCCGCCTCGTCGCACGCACCCAGCGCCAGGACCCCCGCCAATACCGTGAAACAACCGCGCATCCTGCGCCTCCGTTCATTGCCCGACTCGCATAATTGTAGCCCGCCCGGCGGCCGATGTCGCATCAGTAGGGCATCGGATGGGCGCGATGGGCGGCGTCGATATCCTCCAGCACCGCGTCCGACAGGGCCACCGCGTCACCCGCCAGCAAATGCACGAGTTGCGCCCGCGTCGTGGCCCCGAGGATCACCGAGACCGGGAAGGGCCGCCTGCGTTGCCAGGCCAGCGCCATATGCGCGGGGTCAAGCCCGTGTTTCGCGGCGATGTCGAGGTAAGCCTGCACCGCCGGCAGAACCCGCGGCGTCATGCGCCCGCCCAGGCTGGTGTTGGCCCCGTCCCGGCGCGACCCGGGCGGTGTTACGTCGCCCTGGTACTTGCCCGTCAGCAGCCCCGCGGCCAGCGGGGAATAGGACAGCAGCGTGACGTCCTCGTTCACCGCCATCTCGGCCATGTCGGTGTCGTAAAGGCGGCAGAGCAACGAGTATTCGTTCTGAACGCTGGCCAGGCGCGGTGCGCCAACCAGGGCGGCCATGTCGATCCAGCGGGTGCAGCCCCAGGCACTTTCGTTGGACATGCCGAAGGCGCGGATCTTGCCGGCCTGCCTTGCCCGTTCCAGCCCCTCCAGCACGCCGGCCATGTGGTCCATGGTCTGCTGGCGAACCTGCCCCGAGGGATCGTATGTCCAGTTCTGGCGGAACATGTACGAGCCGCGCATGGGCCAGTGCAACTGGTAGAGGTCGATCCAGTCGGTGCCCAGACGACGCAGCGAGGCGTCGATCAGTGCCTCGATGTTGCCCGGCCCGTAGCCCTCGCCATCGCGGATCATGCGGCTGTCGCCGCCCGCCTTGGTGGCCAGCACGACGCGGTCGCGCTTGCCGCTGTCGGCGAACCAGCGGCCAATCATTTCCTCGCCGGTGCCGACGGTCTCCGGACGTACCGGATTGACGGGATACATCTCGGCCGTGTCGAAGAAATCGATCCCCGCCTCCAGCGCCATGTCCATCTGCGCGAAGGCATCGTCCTGCGGGGTCTGCGCCCCGAAGGTCATGGTGCCCAGGCACCAGTCGCTGACCTCGATCCCCGTGCGGCCCAATTCCAGCCTGTTCATGCGCCAACCCCTTTCCTGTCTGACGCGCGCGACGATAACCGCCTGACCGGCAGCAACAAGGGGGAAGGCGCGCGACAGGGGCACAGTGTGCCGCCGCAGTCGATCCGGCCTCTGGTCCTTCTCGATCAGAGCGATTAAACGGGCCGCGCACACCCAGCAACAGGCAGACGTCATGGCCCGGCATCTCATCACCTCGGCGATTCCCTATATCAACGGGATCAAGCACCTCGGCAATCTCGTGGGCAGCCAGCTTCCCGCCGACCTCTTCGCACGGTACCAGCGCGGGCGCGGGCACGAGGTTCTGTTCCTCTGTGCCACGGATGAGCACGGCACGCCCGCCGAACTGGCCGCCGCCAAGGCGGGCAAGCCGGTGGCCGACTATTGCGCCGAGATGTGGCAGGTCCAGGCCGATATCGCCGAAGGCTTCGGCCTGTCCTTCGACCATTTCGGGCGGTCCTCGTCGCCGGCCAACCACCGTCTGACCCAGCATTTCGCCAAGAAGCTGGACGAGGCCGGATTGATCCGCGAAGTCAGCGAGACGCAGATGTATTCCCCCGCCGATGGCCGCTTCCTGCCCGACCGCTACATCGAGGGCACCTGCCCCAACTGCGGGTTCGAAAGCGCGCGCGGCGACCAGTGCGACAACTGCACCAAGCAGCTGGACCCGGTCGACCTGATCAACGCGCGCTCGACCATTTCCGGTGCCACCGACCTTGAGATGCGCGAGACCAAGCACCTCTACCTGTGCCAGTCCAAGATGAAGGACCGGCTGGAAGACTGGATCGACACCCGCGAGGGCTGGCCGGTCCTGACCACCTCGATCGCCAAGAAATGGCTCAATGACGGCGACGGGCTGCAGGACCGCGGCATCACCCGCGACCTCGATTGGGGCATCCCGGTCCGGCGCGGCGATGACCCCTGGCCGGGGATGGAAGGCAAGGTCTTCTACGTCTGGTTCGACGCGCCCATCGAATATATCGCCTGCGGCTCGGAATGGGTCGACGCGGGCAAGGGGGACGATTGGGAACGCTGGTGGCGCACCGACAAGGGCGCGGACGACGTGACCTACACCCAGTTCATGGGCAAGGACAACGTGCCCTTCCACACGCTGTCGTTCCCGGCCACGATCCTCGGCTCGGGCGAGCCATGGAAGCTGGTCGATTACATCAAGTCCTTCAATTACCTGAATTACGATGGCGGGCAATTCTCGACCTCGCGCGGGCGCGGCGTCTTCATGGACCAGGCGCTCGCGCTTCTGCCCGCGGACTACTGGCGCTGGTGGCTGCTCAGCCACGCGCCCGAAACCTCTGACAGTGAATTCACCTGGGAAAGTTTCCAGTCCGGCGTGAACAAGGACCTTGCCGATGTGCTGGGCAATTTCGTCAGCCGCGTGACGAAGTTCTGCCGCTCGAAATTCGGCGAAGCCGTGCCCGCCGGCGGCGAAATGGGCGCGCCCGAACAGGCCCTGTTCGCCGATCTGAGCGCCCGCGTGCGCAGCTACGAGGCGCAGATGGACGCCATCGAGGTCCGCAAGGGCGCCGCCGAGCTGCGCGCCATCTGGGCCGTGGGCAACGAATACCTGCAAGAGGCTGCACCCTGGGCCACTTTCAAGGAAGACCCAGAGAGCGCCGCCATGCAGATCCGCGTGGCGCTGAATCTGATCCGGCTTTATGCGGTGCTCTCGGCGCCCTTCATTCCCGGCGCAGCGGCCAGCATGCTGGCGGCGCTGAACACCCCCGATGCCGCCTGGCCCGACGACGTGCCCTCAGCATTGCAGGCGCTTCCGGCAGGCCACGGGTTCTCGGTGCCCGAGAACCTCTTCACCAAGATCACCGACGAACAGCGCGACGCGTGGCAGACCCGCTTCGCCGGGGCCCGGGACTGAGGCCCGGCCGAAACCGCGCACGCCGGCCAATCGACCGGGATGTCCCATCCGGCCCGGCCCATTGCCGGGATGTCGATTTCGATCCGCAGCGGACGGTGATCAGACGCCGGGCCGACCCGCGGCCCGTTACGCACCCGGACGAGCCGGACCTGCGCGCCGCCCGCGCCAAGGCAGCGATCAAGCGACAGGACGGGCCGGCGGCACGGCGACCGCTTGCACCAGCACATCCGCGGCGCGGACCGGATCGGTCACGCCGTCCCGGCCACGGCCGCGGTGGATGTTCGGGCCCATGACCGACAGGCCCATCGCGGCGTTGACCTGTATCCGCCCGGGACAAATTGCAAAGCCCGAATGAAGCGGACAGGGGCCGCGACACCCCGCCGCCCCCCCTGAGGGGTAGTCATCGGTACATTACATTATATTTAATGCATGTGTTCACGATCTGAAAGGATGGCACGATGCTAGACGGGTTCACCGCGGAGACGCTGGCGCGGATGCAGTTCGCTTTCACGGTCTCTTTCCATATCATCTTTCCGGCCTTCTCGATCGGCCTGGCCAGCTACCTCGCGGTGCTCAACGCGCAGTGGCTGCGCACGCGGAACCGGACGTATCTGCAGCTTTTCGACTACTGGAAGAAGATCTTTGCCGTCGCGTTCGGCATGGGTGTCGTTTCGGGCATTGTCATGTCCTACCAGTTCGGGACCAACTGGTCGGTCTTTTCCGACTGGGCGGGGCCGGTGATCGGGCCGCTGATGGCCTATGAGGTGCTGTCGGCCTTCTTCCTCGAGGCCGGGTTCCTCGGGATCATGCTGTTCGGCCGCGACAAGGTGGGCGAGCGGCTGCACATGTTCGCCACCGCCATGGTCGCCTTCGGCACGCTGCTGTCGGCGACCTGGATCCTGTCGGTGAACAGCTGGATGCAGACCCCGGCGGGCTATTCCATCAACGAGGCCGGGCAATTCGTGCCCGAGAACTGGTGGAAAATCGTCTTCAACCCCTCGTTCCCCTATCGCCTGCTGCACATGGTGCTGGCCGCCTACCTGACGACGGCGCTGGTCGTCGCCGGGGCCGCGGGCTGGCAAATGCTGCGCGGCCGGGCCACCGCCGCCAGCCGCACGATGTTCTCGATGGCGCTGTGGATGGTCGTCGTCGTGGCCCCGCTGCAGATCGTCGCGGGCGACGTGCACGGGCTGAACACGCTGGAACACCAGCCCGCCAAGGTCATGGCGATGGAAGGGCACTACGAGTCCCACCCCG
This sequence comes from Roseovarius halophilus (ex Wu et al. 2025), assembly GCF_047086965.1. NCBI lineage: Bacteria > Pseudomonadati > Pseudomonadota > Alphaproteobacteria > Rhodobacterales > Roseobacteraceae > Roseovarius > Roseovarius halophilus (ex Wu et al. 2025). The sequence continues at coordinate 13,182 of NZ_JBKOTX010000107.1, forward strand.
AGGGCGCGCCGCTGATCCTGTTCGGCATCCCCGACCCGGATAACAAGGAGATCGACTACGCGCTCGAGATCCCCAAGCTGTCGTCGCTGATCCTCAAGCACGACCTGAACGCGCCCATGGCCGGGCTGGACACGATCCCCGACGACGAGGAACCGCCCGTGGGCATCGTGTTCTGGTCCTTCCGCGTCATGGTCGCCCTCGGCTTTGCCATGCTGGGCCTGGGTGCCTGGAGCCTGTGGCGGCGCTGGCGTGGCGGTCTGTACGACAGCCCGTGGCTGCAGCGCGCGGCCGTCGCCATGGGGCCGGCCGGGTTCGTCGCCGTGCTGGCCGGGTGGGTGACGACCGAGGTCGGCCGCCAGCCCTTCACCGTCTACGGGCTGATGCGCACCTCCGACTCGCTCGCCCCGGTCGAGGCACCCGCGGTGGCAACCTCGCTGCTGGTCTTCATCGTGGTCTATTTCTTCATCTTCGGCGCGGGCACCTTCTACATCCTGCGCCTGATGACCAGCGCGCCCGGTGGCAAGGGGCCGGACGCAACCCGCGAAGGCCCGCTGCGCAGCAGCGGCATCACGCCGGCCGCGTAGGTCGACCCCGACGTCGTGCCCGGTGAATGAAAGGAGACTGAGCCATGTTCGATCTTGCAACAATCTGGGCGGGCATTATCGCCTTTGCCGTGCTCACCTACGTCATCCTAGACGGGTTCGACCTGGGCGTCGGTATCCTGTTTCCCTTCGCCCGCGACGAGTCCGAGCGCGACGTCATGATGAATTCCGTCGCGCCGGTCTGGGACGGTAACGAGACCTGGCTGGTCATGGGCGGCGGCGGGCTGTTCGCGGTCTTCCCGCTGGCCTATGCGGTGGTCATGCCCGCGCTCTACATGCCGATCATCCTGATGCTGCTGGCACTGGTCTTTCGCGGCGTGGCCTTCGAGTACCGCTGGCGGACGACGCGCTGGCGCGGCGTCTGGGACGCGGCCTTCATCGGCGGGTCGACGCTGGCCGCCTTCACGCAGGGGATCGCGCTGGGGGCCCTGGTGCAAGGGATCGAGGTCGCCGACCGCGCCTATGCTGGCGGCTGGTGGGACTGGCTCACGCCCTTCTCGCTGCTCACCGGTGTGGCGCTCGTGGTCGGCTATGCCCTGCTGGGGGCGACCTGGCTGATCATGAAGACCGAGGGCGGCCTGCAATCGGCCATGCGCCGCCGGGCCGGGCCGCTGGCCCTGGGCACGCTCGGCCTGATCGGGGTCGTCAGCCTGCTGACGCCGTTTCAGGACCCGGTCTATTTCGAGCGCTGGTTCAGCTTTCCGGCGGCCTTCTATTCCGCCCTCGTGCCGGTGATTCTCTTCGTCGCCGCGATGTACCTGTTCCGCGGCCTGGCCACCGGCAGCGATCACGCGCCCTTCCTGGCCAGCCTCGCGCTCTTCGTGATCAGTTTCGTCGGCATCGGCATCAGCTTCTACCCGATGATGGTGCCGCCCGCGCTGACGATCCAGCAGGCCGCGGCTCCGGACAGCAGCCTGGCCTTTGCCTTGGTGGGCACGGTGATCCTGGTGCCGATGATCCTGGGCTACACGGCCTATGCCTACTGGGTGTTCCGCGGCAAGGTTGACCCGGACGCGGGGTATCACTGATGCGCCGCACGACGCTGAAACGTCTGGCCTGGTTCGGCGCGCTCTGGCTGGCGTCGGTATCGGTCCTGGCGGTCGTCGCTTACGGGATTCGCCTTATGATCCTGTAATGCGCACCGTCCAGAGGGCGCTTTCGCACAGGGAGGGCAAGCCGCTGCCGGAAACCCTCAGTCGAACTCGCGGGTGGACAGGTGGCGGTAGACCTCCTGGCGCACCAGCTTGCGCACGTTGCGGGTAACGCGGTCGCCCAGCGCACCCTGCAATTCCTCGCGCACGATCTCGGCGACAAGTGCGCGCAGCGCGGCCTCGTCCAGCGCGTCAAGCCCGGAGGGGTGGCGGGCGTCAGACCCGGCGTCATCGCTCGCAGTGCCCGCGGCCCGGTCTTCGGGCACCGTCTCTTCCGCCACGGGCGACTCGGCGGCGGTGCGGAGGGCTGCCACGTCCTGGTCGGCCGGTTCGGGGGTCACAGCATCGCCGACGGGGCCTTCGGATGGCTGTTCAGCCCTCCCCCCCTCGGCGGCGCGGGCCACCGCGGGCGTGGCAGCGTCGCCCTTCCCCGCGTCCCCGCCACCGGATCTGCGCTGGACGGTCCTTATGGGCCGCTCCAGAACGAGCGGCGCGGCCGCGCGGTCCGACGTCGCTGAGGCCGAATCGGCCCGCGTATCAGGGGTGGCCGTCGCCACACTCCTGCCCTCGGTCACCCGCTGTGCCGGGGTCAGAACCAGTTTTGCCGGTCGGCCGCCGTCCTGGGCGGGTGCCCCATCGGGGCCGTCCGATGCCCTGTCGGCGGTCGCGGCGTCATCGCCGGTCGTGGTTGTCTCGTCAGGGGCGCCCTCGCTCACGAGTTTGCGGACGGAGGACAGGACACCCTCCATGTCCACCTTGGTGACGGGATCTGTCATGGATCACCCTGCTTTTGCCTCGCGGCGAAGACTACGCGCAACCGCGCCTGCAAACAACAGATACCCGCGATTTGAGCTATTCGCCGATGGACTCCAGCACCCGATCCAGCGCGCGGCCCTGGGGGGACAGGGTCGCCGGGGCATCCTTGACAAGGTTGTAATAGGCCGCCGGATCATAGGTCTGGACAGCCAGACCCAGGTGTTCGGCCGTCAGCAGGCCCATGGCCGCCAGCACCTCGTAGCTGGCGATCACCTCGTCCGCCTGGGCCGAGATCGCATTGGCGCGGGCGTCGAGCAATTCCTGCTCGGCGTTGAGCACGTCCAGCGTGGTGCGCGCGCCCAGGGTCGCCTCTTCACGCACACCCTCAAAGGCGGTGCGCGCGGCGCGGATCTGAAGCTGCGAGGCCTCGCTGCTGGCACGCGCCACGCGCAGCTGAGCAAAGGCATTGCCCACCGATTGCGCCACCGACTGGCCCGCCAGGTGCAAGCCCGCCCGTGCCGCATCGCGCCGCGCGGTGGCCTGGCGGATGGCGCTTTCCAGTTGCCCGCCGGAATAGATCGGCCCGCCGACGGTGACCCCAAGGCTCTCGGTGCCGTTGCCATCGTCATCGACCGAGGCCGACCCGCGCAGGTTCACCGAGGGGCGCAGGGCAGCCTCTGTGGCGCGGATGGTCAGTTCGGCCGCGGTCACGCCCTGCTGCGCGGCCTTGATCGAGGGGTGGTTGCTCAGTGCGAAGCCCTGCGCCGCGTCCGGCCCCTTGTCGATGGGCGCGGGCGAGACCACGTCGAGACTGCCCGGCGCACGCCCTACGGCGGCGCGAAACTCTTCTTTGGATTGCGCCAGAGATCCTTCGGCGGCGGCCAGTTCGCTGCGGGTGGCGGCCAGCCGTGCCTCGGCCAGGGCCACATCGGTGCGCGTCACCTCGCCGACCTCGAACCTATCGCGCGCGGCGCGCAGCTCTTCCTCGATGAGGGTCATGTTGCTCTTGCGCAGGGCCACGAACTCGGAATTGCGGCGCACGTTCATGTAAGCGGTGGCCGCGCGCAACAGGACGTCCTGTTCGATTCCCAGAAGGTCCTGCCGGGTTTCGAGGACCATTGCCTTGGCGGCCTCGGTCCGGTGCTTGCTCGCCCCGCCGTCATACAGCAACAGGCTGGCGGAGACGTCGAAATTGGCCGACTTCGTCACCTGGTTTTCGAAAGGGACGCCTCCCGGCGATGTTCCGTCAGCCCGCTGCCAGTTGTAATTCGCCGACCACTCCACGACAGGGCGCAGGGCGGCCAGCGACTGCGCCACGTCCTCGTCCGCGGCGCGCAGCAGGGCGCGGTTTTGATCCAGCAGGCCGGAATTGCGATAGCCGTCGGCCAGGGCATTGGCCAGGGATTCGGCGGCGGCAGGGGCTGCGACGGCCAGGACAAGGCTCGCGGCGGTGACCAGTCGGCGAAGGTTCATCTGGCGGGTCTCCCGAATTGGCCGCCGGCGGAACCGGGCGGGCCCAGGTTACAGGGTAAAGGCCGGGTGGCGCTCGAAGCCGGACACGACCGGCGCGCCCGCATTGAAGGCCATCCGCCAGGTCATCCCGCCATCCAGCTTATAGCCGATCCGCATGACGCCAAGGGCGCCCTCGCTGAAGAGCACCGCCATGCGGCCACCCTCCTTGAGCTGTTCGATCAGCGCCTGGGGCACATGCTCGGCCGCCCCTTCCAGGACGATCACGTCATAAGGGCCCTGCTTCGGCGCCCCCTCGGCCAGGGTGCCCTGCACCACGGCGGCATTGTCCACGTCATGGGCGGACAGGTTCGCCTGGGCCTCGCTCACGCGGGGCGCGTCCTCTTCCACGGCGACGACGAAGTCGGCCAGCCGCGCCAGCAGCGCGGTGGAATAGCCCAGCCCGCAGCCCAAATCCATCACCACCTCGGAGCCCTGGATGTTGAGCGCATCGAGCATCTTGCCCATGGTGCGCGGCTCGAGCATGACCCGACCCCCGCCCAGATCGAGGTTGCCATCCACATAGGCGGCCTCGCGCCGGTCATCGGGCACGAACTCCTCGCGCGGGACGGCCAGCATGGCGTCGATGATGGGAAACTTGGTGACATCCGACGGGCGGACTTGCGTGTCCACCATCACGGTCCGGAGGGTTTCGTAGTCGGCCACGCGCTAGACTCTTTCGTTCAGATTGTTCCATGGTGTCTTGCCATATCGCCCCGGCCTGGGCAACGCCTGATCACCCTTGCAAGGCCGCCTGGGCTGGTATATCTGGCACGTGTTCCGACAAGGACCACTGGCGGCGAGTTGGCGGAGTGGTGACGCAGCGGATTGCAAATCCGTCTACACCGGTTCGATTCCGGTACTCGCCTCCATTTCATTCTAAATCATAGGGTTAGCGGCTGAACGATTGGGTGTGACACAAAGTGGGACACACACCCTATGATGCTGTCATCCTATCTAAGCCCCTCAAGGCACGGGATTTACTACTTCCGCTGGCCTATCCCTTCGTCCTTAGAGGGAAAGCGGACCACCGTTCGCATCTCCCTGCGGACCCGCTGCCCGGATCGGGCTGGTGATTTGGCCCGCCATCTTGCATGTTGCGGAAAATTACTAAAAGAGACCAATGCTTTGGATGGACTGCGGCAAAGCGAGATACGCGAGAAAGTTCAAGCCTTCTTCAAGGCGCAGTTGGACCAGTACATCCTTTGGCTTGATGGACGCGGCCTATCGAAGAATGCCCTCAGGGATGCCCGCGAAGAAATCCTAGATCACGAGGACTTCCTAGGGTCGGGGACTGCCAACCCGCTCTGGCTTCCAGTCTCGCGCTTTAAGCGGACCATGGACGTCTCGGAGGATCAATGGGATGCCAGCCAACCCCGGATCACCGAGGAGCTGCGCAAAGGCCGCCGGGACATGCTCAGGCGTGTTGTGGAGGCTGCTGAGCGCCTTGAGCATTATTCCTATGAGGATGATGCCGCGCCCTTCGCCACCACCTCTCCTGCGGTTTCTACAGCCGCTCTGGCGGCGTCATCGTCATTGGGTGCGGCGTTGGATGACTTTATCGCCGAGTATTCCCGCCAATGGGCGAAAAAGACTATCGGGCAGAACCGGGCCTACCTAAACATCCTGGTAGAGTACTTCGGGTCTGATCGAGTGCTTGCCTCCATAACCAAGCAGGATGCTAGCGACGTCAAGAAGGTCTTGCAGGCGCTACCGGCCAGCCGGAACACCAAGCCCAAGTTGAAGGCCATGCCGTTGATGCAGGTCATCAAGGAACCCGGACACAAGAAGATCGCAGGCAAGACGATCAATAGCCATATCCAGATGTTCAAGATGTTCTTCGACTGGGCGGAACGGCACGGACATGCACCGCACACGCTCTTTGAAGGCATGAAGGTGCGGAAGGACAAGGCTAGCGAGACACAGCGCAAGCCCTTCTCTCCGGAGCAAGCACGCCTGATCTATACCGAGTTGATACAGAATCCGTCCGGACTGGTACGCAAAGACAGTCACAAGTGGGGCGCACTCTTGGGCATGTTCACAGGGGCGCGTCTAAACGAGGTTTGCCAACTCTGCATTGCAGACGTTCAGCAGGACGGCGACAACACATGGTTCCTGAACATCACAGACGAAGGTGACGACAATAAGAGCGTGAAATCGACGGCAGGCAGGCGCAAAGTACCGCTGCACTCCGAGTTGATCCGCCTCGGCTTTCTGGACTTCGTGGACAGCCGCAGACACGGCACACGCCTGTTCCCCGACTACAGCTACAGCGCAAACGGCGGCTATGGCCGCAACTTGGGCCGCTGGTGCAATGAGAGTTTCTTGCCCAAGCTGGGTATCAAGCAGCCGGGCCTTGTCTTCCACAGCCTGCGGCACAGCGTGATAACACGGCTAGGACAAGCAGACGTACCAGAGCCGATCATCCAGTGCATTGTGGGCCATGCCCGGTCAGGCGTGACGCAGGAAGTCTACCTGAGGGAAGGCTACACGCTCGAACAACTTAAAGCGGCCATTGAAAAGCTAGTGTTCCCCGCCTGACGGAGGATTCCAAGCTGCTCGCCAATGTGTTATTGTGAGGGCATGAGACGTAATGACATCTGCCTTTACCTGAGCCCCGCTGACCGAGCCGAACTCCAATCCCTGGTCGCCGACCGAAACACCCCGCGCAAGCT
>NZ_JBKOTX010000108.1:0-19815 GCF_047086965.1 Roseovarius halophilus (ex Wu et al. 2025)
TGTTCAGCGGGCTGCTGTCGCACTACCTGTTCCGAGACCGCTACGGGCGGCCGGGCAAAGGGAATGACAAGGGCAATGTCGAGGGGATGGTGGGCTATGGCGAATTCATCGAGGTGTTTATCGACACGCCCCTATCTGTCGCTGAACAGCGCGATGTCAAAGGGTTGTACGCCAAGGCGCGATCGGGGCAGCTGAAAAACTTTACCGGTATCGACAGCCCCTATGAACAACCGCCATCGCCCGAAATCCATATCGATACGACCAAATTAACGGTTGAGGCAGCAGCTGATGCGATCATCAACTTTATTTTAGCATTTCAGTCGCAATACTTGGTGCGGAAATGATAAAGAATGTGAATAAAATTCTGAGACTCCAGGGAGGTATCGGCAATCAGTTATTTCAGTTTTGGGCTGCCTACTTTTACAGTCAGCTTAATGACTGCAAATTGACCATAGATACAGGTAATTATCCGCCGGGCTTTAACTTTTGCTTAATCCAAGAAATTATCCCTGAATTAGACTTTGACTGCATACCAACATCACTGCTTGAGCGCGTCCTGCAACGTCATATTAAACTGCCATTTTTAAATGGTATGCGTATATATCACGAGAAACAAATGATGTATGATCCATCCTTCTGGAACCATTCAACTAACACGCAGTTAATGATGGGCTATTTTCAAAGTTTCAGGTATTTTCTTGATCCAGACATGGTAGTTGAGGAAACTCTACGCGCACTTTCTCAAAGTGCTAGTGGGTTCAACGAAGAGATTTTGGAACAAGAAAAAGATTTAGTGTCAGTACATATTCGACGTGGTGACTACTCAAATAATGTTCATACATTGAAATATCATGGCATTTGCAGCGATGGTTACTATCTAAATGCAATGAAACTGATAAAGCGCCTAAATCCGGATGTAAGATTTGTTGTGTTTACAAATGACCTTCCATACGCACGCATGTTATTTTCTAAAGAGCCGGTATATTTTGCAAATGAACTATTCAAGAGCAGCTCTGATCGTGAAGAAATGTACTTAATGAGTAAGTGTAAATTTAACATCATCTCAAACAGTTCTTTTAGTTGGTGGTCAGCATACCTCAACAAATCACCCGAAAAATTAGTAATCGCTCCAAGTGAGTGGTACGGTTTTCCATACGATAGCCAGGACTTGCTACCTGTAGATTGGTTGAAAATTTCAAAATGAACGCTGATCTCACTGTAGTGGTTCCAGCGTTTAACGCCGCAAGAACGATCGCTTCCACATTGCAATCTATAGCCGACAGCTCTTACATTCCGCATAAAGTGATCTTGGTTAACGACGGCTCTACTGACGACACAGTCCGTGAGGTTACTCGTTTCACTACCATGCTAAACCTACAACTAATTAATCAAGAAAACCAAGGTATTTCATGTGCATTAAATAATGGTATGAAGTTAGTTAAAACACAGTTTGTTGCTAGATTAGATGCAGATGATTTGGTACATCCTCAGCGTTTTGAAAAACAGGTAGAATTTCTTTTAAAGAATCCAAAAATTTGTGTTTTAGGCTCTTCAGTAAAAGAGTTTGGTAATTCTTACTCGGAGCGACATTATCCCATGTCGGAGATTGCTGTTTTATTGAGGTCTACACACTCCACTATTGTTGCCCACCCTAGTGTGACCGCCCGAACCCTCACTATGACTAAGTACAAGTACAACAGCAGCTATAATGGAATTGAGGATCATGAATTATGGTGCAGGATGCTGGCTGGCGCCGTTCGTATCACTAATTTACCAGAAGTGTACACTTACTATCGCGTTCACCGCGCACAGATAAGCGCAAAACCCTCCAGAAGACTCATGGCGCTCAAAACTAAAGTGAATAAGGACTTTTTCAATCATGAATACGTTCGAAGTCGACTTCTAGCTAAACCAATTACAGAATCGGGAAACAATGAAGATGTAACGGAGCTCGCGGTCGCTATAATTAAAAATGAAGCTGTACACGACCACTTCCGTTTTCAGATAAAAGATCTACTGCGAGATTCGAGAGTTCCGCTAAAGGTGAAGTGTCGTTTGGGGTTAGCTTTACTTGGAAGATATTATGACCCGTAAAATCTATATTATATTGAGAGGGAGACGTTCTAAGCTACCGGAAGTCGACGGTTATGTCGAAGCATTGGAGGAGCTTGGAGAAAATGTATCCGTTATCACTAGTGATACATATGAGACGCTGCGGTACTTTAAACGGCTTAAATTCTACTTGAATGTTAATCGAGAATTAACCAGTAACAATAGCGTTTCCATCGTTTGGGTCATATGGCAACCAATGTCATTTATCTTGCCACTACTTAATAAGATTTCACTTAAAAAGTTAGGTAAATTTCAATTCGTTATGGATGTCCGTACAAAAGCCGACAGTAATGGTCTTAAAGCACAGCTCAAGGATATTTTAACGAAGTTTGAAGCGTGTTTCTTTGATAAAATTGTTCTCATTAACAAAAACATATCGTTTCTAGTAGGGCAGCGTAAATTCTTTGAATTGCCTATGGGTGTATCGCGCGATTTCCTTGAAGGTCCAAAGTATGAATACGCTGAGAACTTGCGAATATCTTATTTTGGGACAATTAATAAAGATCGCGGTATAGACATAGGTCTAAATTTACTCGCTGACCTACCCATTGTTGATTCAATAACTGTTGCTAGCTTCAACAGTTTCTCTATGACTGCTAGCAGAGTGCCGTTTACTCACTTGGGTGTCATTGAGCGAGCGTATGTACCAGATTCACTTAGAGACAATAATATAAATGCATGTGTAAGCCTAATCGCGCCTACTAGCGCAGTGTTCATACAGGCACCTACTAAGGTTATTGAAGCACTTGCCTTGGGTTATGCGTGTGTAGTCAATGAAACTCCAGGCTTATATAATCTAAATATAGATCACTCGAAGCGCGCCCCTCTCGACGAGATTTACCCTGCTATCAAATGTCACCCAACGTGGCATAAACTCGATAAATTTTTTGGTGAAATATATTTATATTACCCTCATGACCTTAAGCATTTGACATGGACAAGCCATTTTAAAGGATTAATGGGAAAAATTTTATGAGTATAAGTAAAAATAACTTATCTTTTGTTATGCTCGTATGTATATTTGCTGTGTGCTTGATTTTGCTGTTACCAAAAGGCGAAGATTATCAACAATACCTTCACAACTTCAGCACCTCCAATACAAAATCTATTATCTTAAATAATACGAGTGAGATCCTTAATTTAATAGGCCTTAAACCATCACTCCAAATAATAATAGTTTCTATGTTTTCTTTAATGTTTGCCGTCAGAAGTGCTATTTTACTCGAGAAGATTTTCCAAATTAAACGTTCATATTTTTTTGCAATTCTTGTTATACCTAACTTTGGCAATGACTGGTTATCTCATATTCGATCTAATTTAGCGCAGATGATTGTTGTCTTCCTAGTTTGCTTCATAATTTATTACAAGAAATACTTATGGATTATTTTGTGTGCCGCGATTGGACCTTTAATTCATATTGCATCCATTCCTCCGTTACTAGCATCACTTACCTTTAAATGGATCGGTCGTCGATTATTTTACGCAGTGTGTTTTTACTCTTTAACGCTCTGTGTACTTTTATTTTACTATTCAGAAGATTTGCTAGCTCAACTTGTGCGATTCACGAAAAATCCATTACTGAACTTTTACTTTCACAATAGACTTGTGCCCAACTTATCAATACTTGCAGTCATTGAAAAAGTAATACTCAGTGTAGCAATTTGGTCACAAGCAATTCGATTTAACTCTTCAAACTTTAAATTTTTCGCAGCTCTTTATTTTATTGGCGTATTAATTTTTTGTTTTTTCAGCTTCGACCCGAATATGGCAGGCCGCGCCTCAAAGCCGTTTAATTACTTTGGCTATATTTGCCTTTTGGTAGTACTTAACCAATTCCGCCCAAGGATTTCCGGTCTCGCTTTCATGCAAGCCTTTTTAGTCTTGAAATTTCTCTCCAGTGTCAGGTACCTCTTCTGAAATGCAGTTTCTAGTCATAAACCTCGATGCGTCGATGCCGGGTGGTTTGTCTACATACGCCCAAAACTTGTATGGATTAGATCCAAAGTTTAAATTCAATTTTTATTCAGTATTTGGTGGAAAATTGATTACTAGTCGAATGAAATATACATCATTGTTCGACTGTACTATTGTAGGTTATAGTTTTTATGCAAAGATCCTGTTATATGCTTATAGTTTTTTCTATCTGACTTTTCATCTTGCTGGGAAAAATACAATTTTCATTGGCTCCACCCCAGCGATTTTGTCGTTGGGTGCCATTATCATTAATAAACTACTTAAAAGGCGGGTAATTTGGACGGTTCACTTGCCGATAAGCAGTGAACAGAAGGTAAAACAATTTTTCGTTAAGATCTGCGCGAAGCTTGATGTCGAGTTTGTGGTCCTGAATGCGAGAGCCCAACTCGATTACCAAGAATTTTCAAATAATGTCACCACAATTCCGAACTACAGTAAATATGAAGTTGTTCAGCGAGAAAATGCTACTATTACAAAGCTGCGCTGCCTTACAATTGGGAGGTTTACGCACCAAAAAGGGTACCCAGAAAATATAGATCTATTAATCAGGTTGTCAAAACTCGATAACGTTGAGTCGGTCACGGTCATTGGGGAGGGGCCATTTTTCGAGATTTTCAAGTCAAAAGTCGATGACCTTGGAGTCCATAAAGTGCACCTCGTTGAGGCCCCAGTAGATGTTTACCCGTTTTACCTAAGCAACGATATATTCTTGCTGCCTTCCCGATTTGAGGGTTTTCCAATGGTGTTGTTAGAGGCACTATCGCTTGGCCTGGTGCCTATTGCGTATGATTGTGAGACTGGTCCTAAAGAAATTTTGGCGTCGGAGGATTTTCTTGTTCCTCTTATGGACGCAGATAATTTTGTCAGAAAAGTGCAAGTAATTGATGGTAAAAGATTTCAGCTGATGCAGTCACAGCTAACAGCTATACGCGCCCAGTATACAAAAACTGGTTTTGAGTCAGGTTGGAGATCGCTTTTAAATGCTGAATAATGTTGTGTTCCTTGAAAGTGGCTATCACACGTTTTTTTGTGAGTTAGAAAAGTGTTTTGCTCAATCATATTTTGTAAGTTCAACTTGGGCACACAAATATGTCTATGCTCGCAATATGGGTATGATTTTCAATTCCCATCCGCTGACAATTGATCAAGCTACTGACGAAGAATTGATGGTGGCTATGGAAATTCAACAGCGAGGCTGGGTACGCGGCAGCAATATTAAATCTCTCAGTCTAGAATATATTCTGGGTGCGATAAGATCGGCTCACGAATTATTGCTGGAGTTTTCTGCAGACCTGCTGATCATGCACAATCATCAACGTTTCATGCATGCGATATTTTCGGCCGCTGCAGAAAAAATTGGCATAAAAGTAATTGTTTTCGAAAGAGGGCTCTTTAGGCCATTTACAACAACAATAGATGTGGGCGGTGTCAATGCCGACGCGAGTGTTAAGGATCAATGGTCCACAAGTATCGATCTATTGCAAACGGAAAGTTTTCGGAAGGCTCGCACTAATGCGTTTGACAGTTTCAGCACTCGTTATCGGTTTGTAATATTTTATATTTTGGTTCATATGGAAAAAATGTTTGGAGTTTCTCCTGCAGCATATCTTCCAAAGAAACCTTCTCAATTGATAAGGTTAGTGACAAATAAAATCTCGAGAAAGCTGGGATTTGGTCGATATCCAAAAATCCCTACAGATGACAATTTTGTGGTATTCGCCTTACAATTAGCCTCAGATACACAGCTGCTCTTAAATTCCCCTTGGAATAGCAATATGCATCTGTTGTACTATGTTAACCGGGCATTAGAAGAGCTCTCAATACATAACACAACTTTTATTTGTACGGTTCATCCATTAGATGATACTAGTTATCCGGATTTTTCGCATCTCAAATTTACTAGGGAGAGTACAGGTTCACTCATACATCATGCGTGTGCCGTCCTCACAGTGAATTCAACGGTTTCCATCGAAGCGCTTAGTCAAAGCGGCCCGATTTGCCTTTTGGGGCAATCCGGCTTTAATGTGCCTGACATTGGTTTCTTTGAGAGCCTTGCAAGTTTCCTGACGTTTGTTTCTAGTGGTGATGGCCTGTCAGAGTTACAATTAGATCTGCGTGGCAAGTATCTTGATTTCCTCATGTTCCAGTACCAAGTACCCATTAACGTTTACGAATTTTCGTCAACTGATGTAATCACTGCATATGAGAAAATATATGCAGTCGCAGGGCAAACAGAAGCCAATTTCAACTAAAATGGCCCTAGATGTTCCATCCCGGATGATCACATAGCCCGTCGTCAATCTGCGCTTTTCATGGCAAGATCTGTTTTGAACGAGGTGCGAGATGGGAGATCGACATGCTGATCAAGCTTCATGGCCAGGCCACGACGACACCGAAGATCAGGGCGGCCATCCAGGCGAGCGATGAACCGGCCTGGATCGTTGCCGAGCGCCACGGGACCTCCGAGCAAACCGTATGGAAGTGGCGCAAGCGCGACGGCGTTGAAGACCGCAGTCACACGCCGCACCGGTTGCAGACGACGTTGACGCCCGCGCAGGAAGCCGTCGCAGTGGCGCTGCGCAAGACACTCCTGGTCTCGCTCGACGACCTCCTGTCCGTGGTGCGCGAGTTCCTGAACCCGAATGCCTCGCGCTCGGGGCTGGACCGCTGTCTGCGTCGGCACGGTGTCGGCAACCTGCGTGACATGAAAGCCAAAGCCCCCAAGACCACGCTGCACCGCTACGTCTGGCTCTACAACCAGCAGCTCCCGCAATCAGCCCTGGGCAGCAAGACGCCCTTGCAGGCGATGAAAGACTGGCACAAACTCAAACCAGCGCTGTTCAGGAACCGGCCATACTACCTTCCGGGATGAGACACCTAGAGGCCCCGAAAAGCTGAAATAATAGGTTAAGGCATGGAAAAAGCTCTTATTACTGGGGTCACAGGGCAAGACGGCTCCTACCTGGCCGAGTTCCTTTTGGATATCTTCCTGTTCTCAACTTCAACCATCCTCAAGGCTTTCGAGCAGCACGCGCCGGAGACACTAGCCGGAGTGCGCGCTGCATTCGAAAACGCGGAGGCCGACCTTGGCTTTACGCGCCTAGCAGCTGAGCCGTGGTCAAGCCTCGAAAGCATCTCGATCGACTATGCGGTTATGGAGCGTGCCCCAAACCTCTCGGTGGCGCCCTACGGCGGGACCTGGTCTGATCTCGGGGATTGGCAAGCTATTTGGCGTGAGGGAGAAGCTAATAGCGACGGTGTTGTCATCAGTGGCCCTTCAACCGCTTTAGACTGTAAGAATACGCTGCTTCAGGCGACGAGCGAGACACAGGCACTGGTTGCAATGGGCCTAGAGGACATCATCGCCGTGGCCATGCCCGATGCAGTGCTAGTGGCACATAAGGATCGTGCTCAGGATGTAAAAATTGCCGTCAATAAGCTCAAAGAAAAGGGCGCTTCACAGGCAGAGACCCTGCCCCGAGATGATCGCCCATGGGGCTGGTACGAAAGTATCGCCATCGGCCCCTGGTTCCAGGTTAAACGTATCGTCGTAAACCCAGGCGCAGCACTCTCGCTACAATCTCACAACCACCGCTCTGAGCACTGGATTGTTGTTGAGGGTACAGCGAAAGTGACAGTCGACGCCGAAGTCAAGACCGTTACCGAGAACCAGTCGGTCTACATCCCATTGGGCGCAGTCCACCGGATGGAGAACCCAGGCAAACTGCCCTTGACGCTTATCGAAGTACAAACGGGCAACTACTTCGGGGAGGATGACATCATCAGATACGAGGACGTTTACTCACGGGGACAGGGTGCGAAGGGGTAGGATTTTGAAAGTTTTAGTAACCGGTGGCGCTGGTTATATTGGTAGCCATACGTGCTTAGAGCTCTTGCGAAGAGGCTGGGATGTGCATGTTATAGACAATCTAGAAAATGGTAGCGTTGAAGCGCTAACCAGAGTAAAACGCCTCTCAAACCGTGATCTAGCTTTCACAGAGTGCGACGTACGGAACGCTAATTCTCTAGATACGGTTTTTAATAAATTTCAACCCGATGCCATTATACACTTCGCAGGTTTAAAGGCCGTTGGTGAAAGCACTACAAGGCCTGCGCTCTATTACGACGTGAACGTTGGTGGCACAGCTGTGTTATTGGGCGCTATGGAGCGGGCCGGCTGCAACAACATCGTATTTTCTTCTTCAGCAACTGTATACGGTGAGCCGCAGTATTTACCATGCGACGAAGGACACCCACTTAACCCCATTAATCCATACGGACGTACAAAACTTATTGGAGAGACCCTACTTCAAGATTGGTCCAGCGCAGAACCAGACAGCCGCCACGCCGTTGTTTTAAGATACTTCAATCCTGTGGGTGCTGATCCATCAGGGGAAATTGGAGAAGACCCTAATGATGTGCCAAACAACCTGATGCCTTTTGTCGCCCAAGTTGCTGTGGGGCGTAGGGACTACCTACACGTTTTTGGTAACGACTATGAAACCATTGATGGAACCGGAGTGCGCGATTACATCCACGTAGTTGACTTAGCCCGTGCGCATGTTGCTGCAGTGGATCACATCCGAGAACTAGGGCCATTTGAAGCTGTAAACATTGGAACCGGAAACGGCATATCTGTTCTTCAAATGGTTGCTGAATTTGAGCAGCAATCTAGTAATAAGGTAAATTATCAGATTGCACCTCGCAGACCGGGCGACGCGGCAGAAGTTTGGGCAGACGGCTCTAAAGCCAAACTCATGCTTGGATTTCATGCAGAATTCGGGATTTCCGAAATGTGCGGTGATACTTGGCGTTGGCAGAGCGCAAACCCGGGTGGCTACCAAGAATCGTAAAAAAATGGACCGCGTAACAATCGCCTCACTGCCAAATATTATGCTGCGCAAATCTTAAATACCTCGACACTGTACTGGGCTCAGACCAGCCCCCTGCCCTCATAATGGCAGCCATGTCAAGCCGGTTTGCCTGTCCGTCTTGCGGGGCGGCCGATCAGCAGGTTCACGACACGCGATCGCGCAGCTGGGAACATCTGCGGTTCTTCGAGCACAAGGCCTTCATCCATGCCCGGGTTCCCCGTGTCGCCTGCAGCCAGTGCGGCAAGACCGGACAGGTCCCGGTTCCCTGGGCGCGCAGCGGCAGCGGCTTCAGCCAGTTGTTCGACGCCTTCGTGATCGCGCTCGCCCGCGAGATGCCGGTAAAGACCATTGCAGACCTGCTTGAGGTCGGGGACGAGCGGATATGGCGCGTGCTTGACCACTACGTCCCGGCTGCCCGCGCGCTGGAGGATTTCAGCGATGTAACCGCCGTCGGTATAGACGAGACAGCAGCGCGGCGCGGCCACAATTACATCACCCTGTTCCATGATCTCGAGGCGGGCAGACTGCTCTTTGCCTGTGAGGGCCGGAATGCGGACACCGTGAAGAACTTCGCCAAAGATCTGCGCTCTCATGGTGGCGATCCGGACGCCATCACAGCCGCCTGCATCGACATGAGCCGGGCCTATATTGCCGGCGTCGGTCGGCATCTGCCGAACGCAGCCGTCACCTTCGACCGGTTCCACGTCATCCAGCTGGCCAACGCCGCGCTGGAAGAGGTCCGACGCGCCGAGGTGCGCAGCACGCCCGCCCTCAAGCACAGCCGGTGGATGTGGCTCAAGGACAAGAACAGCTGGACCAAACCGCAGATCGCGCAGCACCATGAGCTGTCGCGCATGCATCTCAAGACGGGCCGCGCGTTCCGCATGAAAGAGACCTTGCGCGACATCTTCGCGACGGCGACCACGAGGGCCGAAGCCGAAGAGCAGCTCACCGCCTGGTTCCGATGGGCGCGCCGCAGCAAGCTGGCGCCCTTCAAGAAGCTCGCCCTGACCCTGAAAGCGCACTGGGAAGGCATCCTCAACGGCTTTGACAGCGCCCTGAGCAATGGCTCAGTCGAGGCCATCAACGGCCTGATCCAGGCCGCCAAGGCACGCGCCCGAGGCTACCGCAAGCCACGCAACTTCACCCTCATGGCCTACCTGATCGCAGGCAATCTCAGCCACCTGCCAGCCTCACCCTACCACACAACATTTGGGGCTCTCGTCGAATGACCGCGCAGAAGCCAACCCACACAAATCACGAAATAGCCGGATTTTGCCGACTACGCCGCGCATAACCGGCGAGAGGTGGATCGGATCTTCGAAGCGCTCCTCGATGATCCGGCGATCGGGAACCGGATGGTGCAACGCCTTTTGCAAACGCACAAACGATGGGTCTTTCCCCGGAGGCTGCGGGCCTTGGCCGGGCTGGAAGCGCCGCCCTCACCAAGCCGCCGCAACAGGTTGGCCCGGCGTCTGGGATCCGTGATTCGCAGGGTCCTGCCGCAGTGACTTTGCATGGTCTGGATATCATGCAGACCGACCGGAGGGCCCACAGGAATTTAGGGAAAAGCGCATGTTCCCATTGGCTCGAAACCCTGACCGATCCGGTCCATTGGACGGGACAGGGCGATATCCGGCCCCCTTATCCATTGTCTCGCGAGAGCGTTTGCCACATTGTGCTTGCAGCCTTGAAAAAATAGGGACACACCCATGCTTATGAAGACGATGATCCTCGACACACCGCTGGAAGCCCCGGCACGATCCATCGCGCGTGTTGTGCGCTGGCCGATACAAAAATGAGACCTGTCGTGCGCTTGTTCAAACAAACGCCGAGACGTATCCGAATCGCCCTTGCGTCCCGAAATAACCGAGACGTGGGCGACATAGACGTTGTGATCTGCTCACCTGGAGGCGTTGCAACGACGATGCTTTTGGAGCATCTTGCGTGTTTTGTCCGCACGAATGACAAAGATGACCGCGATACATTGAAGCATGTTCCTGATCCGGAATTGCTTCTCTCTGATCCCAAGTTTCAGGGCCGTATCTTATACATCTATGGTGACATAGATTCTACCGTCGCAAGCATAGAACGTCGTGGCTGGATTCGAATTCAGGGTGCCAAACTCGGCAGCATGTCGGCGGTGATCTTGTCGCACACAGCCTCCCGACATGCATTCGAGAACGCCGTAGCGGCTCAGATACAGACTTTTCTTGGTTGCAAGGACCCGCGCCTGATGACGATGCGCTTTGAAGCGATTTGGGAAAATACCGAAAGATTGTCCGATTTTTTAGGTATTGAAGATCCAAAATTTCTGGAGAAGTTTCCACAGCGAAAACGCCGACAGACCGAGCAGCATCACGAACGGATGCGCTCACTGGAAAGACAGCACTGAATCCATGACCAAACGCGCACTCATCACCGGCATCACGGGGCAGGACGGCTCGTATCTCGCCGAATTCCTTCTGGAAAAGGGATATGAGGTCCATGGCATCAAGCGCCGGGCGTCGCTTTTCAATACCCAGCGTATTGACCACATCTACGAGGATCCGCACAGCAACCACCAAATGCTCAAGCTGCATTACGGCGATTTGACTGACAGCTCCAATCTTACCCGTATTCTCAGCGAGGTGAAGCCCGACGAGGTCTATCACCTCGGCGCGCAGAGCCATGTGGCGGTCAGCTTCGAGGCGCCGGAATACACCGCTGACGTGGACGCCATGGGAACCCTGCGCCTGCTCGAGGCGATCCGCTTTCTGGGGCTGGAAAAGACCACGCGTTTCTATCAGGCCTCGACATCGGAGCTCTACGGGCTCGTGCAGGAAACACCGCAATCGGAAACCACGCCCTTCCACCCTCGCAGCCCCTATGCCGCGGCCAAGCTTTATGCCTACTGGATAACCGTGAACTATCGCGAAGCCTACGGCATGTATGCCTGCAACGGCATCCTGTTCAATCACGAAAGCCCGCGCCGGGGCGAGACCTTCGTCACACGCAAGATCACACGCGGCCTCGCCAATATCGCGCAGGGGTTGGAGGACTGCCTCTACATGGGCAATATCGACGCGCTGCGTGACTGGGGTCACGCCAGGGATTACGTGCGCATGCAGTGGATGATGCTCCAACAGGACGCGCCCGACGATTTCGTAATCGCCACCGGCAAGCAGTATTCGGTCCGCGAATTCATTATCTGGACGGCGGCGGAGCTCGGGATCACGCTGGAATTTTCCGGCGAGGGGGTCGGAGAAAGCGCCACCGTCGCCCGCGTCACGGGCGACCAGGCCCCGGCGGTCAAACCGGGCGACGTGATCTTGCGGATCGACCCGCGCTATTTCCGCCCCGCCGAGGTCGAAACCCTCCTCGGGGATCCATCCAAGGCCAAGGCCGAACTGGGCTGGGAGCCCGAAATCACCGCGCAGGAGATGTGCGCCGAGATGGTCGCGGAAGACCTGCACACCGCGCGCCGGCACGCCCTGCTCAAGGCGCACGGCATGGACCTGCCGGTGTCATTGGAGGGGTAAGCCGATGACCCGCATCTATCTGGCCGGGCATCGCGGGATGGTGGGTGGCGCGATCCTGCGCAAGCTCGAAGAGCGCGGAGAGACCGTCATCACACGAACTCATGCCGAGCTTGACTTGACAGACCAGGCGGCCGTTCGTGACTTCTTCCAGGCCGAACGACCTGACCAGGTCATTCTCGCCGCGGCCAAGGTCGGCGGCATCCACGCCAACAACACCTACCCAGCGGATTTCATCTACGAGAACCTGATGATCGAGTGCAACGTGATCCATCAGGCGTTCGCGGCCGGGATCACGCGGCTCATGCAACTCGGGTCAAGTTGCATCTACCCCCGCGCAGTGCCGCAGCCGATGCGCGAAGATGCGCTTCTGACGGGCGTGTTGGAGCCGACGAACGAGCCTTATGCCATCGCCAAGATCGCCGGGATCAAGCTGTGCGAGAGCTACAACCGTCAACACGGCACCGATTACCGCTCGGTGATGCCCACCAACCTGTATGGCCCCGGAGACAACTTCCACCCCGAGAACTCCCATGTCCTGCCCGCCCTGATCCGCCGCTTTCACGAGGCCCGGCAGGCGGGACGCGAGGAAGTCACGATCTGGGGCTCGGGCACGCCGCGTCGCGAGTTCCTGCACGTCGATGATATGGCAGCGGCGTCGCTCTTCGTGTTCGACCTTGCCCGCGACACCTATGACGCGAACACCGAACCGATGCTCAGCCATATTAACGTCGGAACGGGCGAGGATATCACCATCCTGGAGCTGGCGCGGTTGGTGGCGCGGGTCACAGGGTACGCGGGCCGCATCGTCACTGATCCGACGCGGCCCGATGGAACCATGCGCAAGCTGATGGATGTCAGTCGCCTTGCGGACATGGGCTGGCGCGCCTCCATCCCCCTCGAGGATGGAATTGCAGAGACCTACCAGTGGTTTCTCGACAACCCGGACAAGATCCGGGCGTGATCGACATTTGATGGAAAGATTTCAGTTGTGACCCAGGACATTCATCCCCTCCTGCTCTGCGGCGGCTCGGGCACCCGGCTCTGGCCGCTCTCGCGCAAAAGCTATCCCAAGCAATTCACCAAGCTGATGGACGAAGAAAGCCTCTTTCAGGCGTCGGCCCAGCGGTTATCCGGGCCGGGCTTCGCCGCACCGTCCGTCATTACCGGGGCCGACTATCGGTTCGTCGTCACGGAACAACTGGCCGGCATCGAGATCGCCGCTGCCGCCACCCTCATTGAGCCTGCCGGGCGCAACACGGCTCCCGCAATCCTTGCCGGGGTTCTCGAGCTGCAGGCCCGCGCGCCCGGGGCGCTCATGTTGGTGGCGCCGTCCGACCACGTCATCGCCGATGCCGCCGCGTTCCGGGCCGCCGTTCAAGCGGCTATTCCGGCGGCGGAGGCCGGGCAGCTGGTCACATTCGGTATTCGCCCTGATCGGGCCGAAACAGGCTATGGCTGGCTTGCGCTCAGTGAGAAGCCGGATGCGGATTTCACACCCGTGGCGCAGCCGCTCAAGAGTTTCGTCGAAAAGCCAGATGCTGCCACGGCGCAAGATATGCTCGACGGGGGCACGCATCTCTGGAACGCAGGCATTTTCCTGTTTTCAACGGATGCCATCCTGACCGCGTTCGAGTCGTATCAGCCCGAGATGCTCCGCCTTGTAAGAGAGGCGGTAGACGCCTCGGAAAAAGACCTCGGGTTCCTTCGCCTGGCCCCTGCCCCTTGGGCGGATTGTCCCGATATCTCGATCGATTACGCGGTGATGGAGAAAGCCGACAATCTGACAGTCGTGCCCTACGGCGGTGCGTGGTCGGATCTGGGCGGATGGGATGCGGTCTGGCGGGAAAGTGGCCCAGACGAGACGGGCGTCGTGACCTCCGGTCCGGCCACGGCCATCGACTGCACTGACAGCCTGCTGAGGGCTGAGGACGGACAACAGGCGGTCGTCGGCATTGGCCTCAGCGACGTGATCGCGGTGGCAATGCCGGATGCCGTTCTGGTGGCGCACAAGGACCGCGCGCAGGACGTCAAACAAGCCGTCGCCGCGCTGAAGGCGCAAGGCGCGAAACAGGCTGAAACGCTGCCGCGCGACTACCGCCCATGGGGATGGTACGAAAGCCTGGTCGTCGGTGGTCGCTTTCAGGTCAAACGAATACACGTCCATCCTGGCGCGGCACTCTCCCTGCAAAGCCATCATCATCGCTCGGAACACTGGATCGTTGTCGAAGGCACGGCCAAGGTGACCGTCGATGACGCGGTCAAGCTGATCAGCGAAAACCAGTCCGTCTACATTCCGCTTGGGGCCGTGCATCGCATGGAAAACCCTGGCAAGGTCCCCATGGTCCTCATCGAAGTGCAGACCGGCACCTATCTCGGTGAAGATGACATCATCCGCTACGACGACATTTATGCCCGCGGCCTGGGGGAAAAGGGATGACGACCATGACCTGCTTCAAGGCCTACGACAGTCGCCGGCGGCTCGAAACCGTCCTCGATAACGGCACGCGTATAAAATCGGGCATGCGTAAATCTCATTGAAAGAACATTTAGCGAACATGTTTTTGCAAATCCGCGCCTGCTCCCGCATCACCGCGTAATCCGCGAGCCAGCCAACGATCGCTGCCCCCTCTGGCAGCGCCGCCACCTCGTCTGCCACCTGCGCCTGCTCAGTCGGGTTGTACGCCACCACCGGCGGACACGCGCTGATCGGGGCCCCAGAACCCACCCCACGCAACCGCTCAGCCAGATCACCGCGGTTACCCGGGAGTGGGCTCCCGGCTCTTCACCCGCCCTTGCCGACGGCGACCCAAACGCTGAAGGCCCCGCTTTCATCGGTGATCCTTTGCTCGATCGGCGCGGCGCGCTCTGCGGCGTCGATGGCATCTAGGGTTTTCGCCTGCGCGGCATCGAAGGCGATGGCCTCGGCCGCGCTCTTGGCCCGGTGGTTCAGCCCCGTGGCGCTGTCGTGCCAGACAAAGGCGTCATAGTCATAGACCGCGAGATCGTCACGCGCTGGATCTACCACCTCCCAGGTCTCAGCGCCGCCCTCGCCAAACCGCACGCCATTGATCACCCGCGCCGCGGCATGATCGCGGCGCAGCTGCGCGAAGCGGGTCTGATCATGCGCGCGCGCAGCCTCCAGCGCGTCATGAAGCTGGCCGTCTGCCGTGCGGAACAGGTCCTCTTCGATATGATCGCCGAAGTATGTGATGCCCGACACGCCTTTCGAATACGCTGAATGGAAGCAGGCCAAGGTGCATCCCGACTACCATATCGAGGTGCTGCACAGCTTCTACTCCGTGCCGCACCGCCTGATCGGTCGGAAGGTCGATGTCCGGCTAGCCGCCGGTGAACTTGTGTTCCGCCTTGAGCCGCTCGTGGATCCGCTTCGCCGTGTGGCGCTGTTTGCGGGGCACATTCTTGTCCCCTTCAAGTTAGCCGTCGATGATCTCCGTAAACCCATCAAGCTTGGGACGCTTGATCTCCTTCGTGCGCCGGTAGCCCGGCGGCGTCGAGAACGCCAAAATCTTGCGAACGCTGTCGCGCGATATATTGAAATGCCGCGCCAGCTCCCGCTGGCTCATCCCCTCGCTGCGCGCCAGCCTGACCTTCAGATAAAGTTCCACGGTGTAAATCTCCTCGCCCTCCCTGCTGCCACAAGAAGGGAAAAAGTGGACGACTTTTACGCCGCCCGCACCGCCAATATGGCGGCGCTACCGTGGTCTAGTTTTGCACCGCCGTTCTCATCGCCTGCTGCACCAGCGTCTGGTCGGCAAATCGCACCACAACATTGCCTGTCAGCGCCGCGATTGAGGGGTCCGCGCCATCGATCTTGCCATCCGCTCGGATGGTCTCAATCCGGTCGAGGTTGTTGGCATAGTTAATATCGGCCGAGACGACATTGCCGATGCTTGTCCCATCCCGCGTGACCGCTCCGTTGAAGTGGCCGAAGCGGTGCAGCGCGATGCTCTCCGGCGTCCCAGCGGACGTGCTCGTGGCCGTGTCTTCGCCCTGCGCCACGAGGCTGACCGTCGCTGTCAGCAGCCCCGACCGGGCCATCTGCCAGCTGAGACTGTCGACCATGCAGCCGGCATACATGGCATAGCGCGGGACCTCGGGCATGCCGGTCTCGATCGACATCGAGGGCAGCGTCCATGACCCGGACTGGAACTCATGGGTGTAGGGGGCCTCCGCGCCCGTGGTCATCGGCGCGCCAAACGCCGCTTTCAGCCAGACCCCGAAGCCTTCCGCGTCGATGGGAACCACGACATCCCCGTCGGCCGTCACCGCATCCTTGATCGGCGCCTGCGGATCGCGGCCATAGCCCAGAAGCTCCGAGCTTTGCTGCGGCTGCTCCGCCCCAAGCGTCGTGCTGGCAAAAGGCATGCGGATGAAGCCACTCGCAGGCGGCGTGCCGTAGCTGGTCTCGAACGCAAGCGCCATCTGCGCCCGTGCCCCTTGGGCTCGTGCCATGGTGTTTTCTCCTGATCTGTCAGCTTGTGTGGTCAGGCCAGCGCGTCGCTGGTCGCGTAATGCAGGATCACCGGCACCAAAGCGGCCTTCAAACTTGCAGCGCCCTCGACAGCCAGATCGACTGGCTCGGGTGCCTCAGCCTCGACCCAATCGCATAGCCCGCCAAGCGTGCGGTCGGCCACGATGACCGCCCCGATGGAGGCGACCAACTCGGCAAAACGGGCGTCGCGGTCAGTCGCAGTCTGCACCACCACCTCCAGCTCCGCACGGTGCTGGTAGTGATAGCGCAACGGTGACAGCGTCACACCCGGCTCGCCAGGGGTCCCATCGCGCAGGATCATCAGGCCCGAGGGTGGGATCCGCTCCGGCAGCACCTCGCCGCGCAGCACCGGCACATGCGGGATCGTTCTAAGCTGGTCCGCCAGGGCGGTGAGGATGGTCTCTCGGGAGGTGGGCATTGGCTATCCTGAGATCTATTCGATTTTCGAAGCGGTCGTTTGTATGGTGATTATCACCGGGGGTTATTGACATGTACGGCGCTCCGCCGTACATATTGTGTCAAAGGAGACCAAGTATGTTTGCAAGCGAAACCGCCGCACCTACGCCGGGCAAGATGGACGCGCGCAAGGAGTTGCGCATGCATCGTACTGATGAAGAGCGCATCAAGGCCGCTGCCGCTGCAACCGGCCTGCAGGAAGCCGACTTCATTCGGCAGGCAGCCCTTCTGCGTGCACAGCAGGTCGAGCAACGTGCGTCCCTCTCTGTCTTGCCTGTCGAGACATTCGATGCATTCAAGGCGGCCGTCGAGGCGCCCGGTCGGGTCGTACCCGGGTTGGCTCGTGCTGCAGACGCGTCGAAGGGCCTCCTGAAGGATGCCGGCTGAGACCGCAGCGGACGCGCCCGCTCTGACGATCGCGAAATTCGACAAGGCGCTGCATGACCGCAGCGCCTTCTCTTGTGGCTTTGGCCCCATCGACAACTTTCTGAAGTCGTCACTTTCGGACCAGATCAAGACCGGAATGGTCGCTGCGTGGATTGCCACAGCTGGCGACGATCCCGCCGTGCTCGGCTTTTACACGCTCGGCGCAATGGCCGTCCGAGCAGATCTCGGCCTCGACAAATGGCAGCGCGCCAGTGTGCCGGACATCCCTGTCATCTACATCCGCGCGGTTGCCGTGCGCGATGACATGCAGGGCAAAGGGCTCGGAACCGCCCTCGTCGTGGACGCCATGCGGCGCTGCCTCGGGATCGCCGATCAGATGGGCGCTGCGGCCATCGTCCTCGATGTGCTCAAGGACGATCACTTCGACCGCCGCTGGAACTTCTACGAAGAACTTGGCTTCCAGCCGCTCGGCGATCCCGAGAACCCGCAGCGCGTCTTCATTCCGCTGACGAACGTGCGCGCGACGCTGGGCTGAAAAGCCACAGCGCCGAGAGCCGCGCGTGCAGCGCGGTGAGTATGGTCTCGCGTGGGGTGGGCATGGACGAATGCTCGCGTCATCGTTATTGCAAAATTAGTGCTTCAAGGCTATATTGTTTGCAAGAGATGAGGACCGGATGCAGTGGACCGTTTCGTTCGCAGAGGAGTTCGAGCCGGAGTTCGATGAACTCCCGCAAGAGATGCAGGACGCAATCCTTGCGCGCGCAATTCTTCTGGAACGCGAGGGGCCATCGCTCGGCCGACCGCATGCCGACACACTGACCGGGTCGAAGCATGCGAACATGAAGGAGTTGCGCTGCAACGCCGCTGATGGCGTCTGGCGCATCGCTTTTGCATTCGATCCCGACCGGCAAGCGATCCTGCCTGTCGGCGGGGACAAGTCAGGTGGCAAGGAGAAGCGCTTCTACAAGCAGTTGATCAACCGGGCCGACGATCGGTTCGACCGCCATCTCCAGAGACGGAAAGGATGACGACCATGGCCCGAACTCTGAAGGACAAGATGGCCACCCTCGATCCTGCCCGCCGCGTGAGCTTGGAGTCAGAGGCGGATCGGTTGCACACCGAGTATCTGACCCTGCAGGAGTTGCGGAAGGCCAAGGAGATGACGCAGGTCCAGTTGGCAAAGACGCTGGGTATCCAGCAGGCAACGGTAGCGAAGTACGAGCGGCAGAGCGATCTGCTCCTGTCGACGCTCACCAGCTATGTTCAAGCCATGGGCGGCAACCTCAGGCTGATGGTCGAGTTTCCCGGCAAGGAACCTGTCGCGCTCGAGGGTCTTGGAGATATGGAGGAGCCGCGCCGCCGGCGTCGCGCAGAGCGGGACCAAAGCGAGGCGGAAGCCGGCGCCGGGTCAGTCGGCTCTTCGATTTTGTGACATGAATGCACGAGCACCACTTCTGACCAGCACCCTGACCTGTCCGCATTGTGGTCACTCGGCGACCGAGACCATGCCGACCGATGCCTGCCAATGGTTCTACGAGTGCGGGTCCTGCGGCATGGTGCTGAAGCCAAAGCCCGGCGACTGCTGCGTCTACTGTTCGTATGGCACCGTGCCCTGTCCGACCATACAGCAGGGGCACTCCTGCTGCGAATGAGAAATGCATCTTACAGCCTCGCCGCCACCCAATTCGCCACGATCAGCCCCGGTACGCTGTCCTGCGCCCGCGCGGCATCCCGGTCCAGATCCAGCCGCTTGGGCAGCTTGACTTGCGGGACGAGCAGAAAGATCGGAACGGTCGCGCGGCCACGTCCGGTCTTCGAGCGCGAGGCCACACCAAGGCCGCGGCTGTTCAGCCGCCCATCGGCCACGAGCAAGCTCGGCCCGCGCCGGCGATAGACGAAGCGCAGGCGCAGGCCCCGGCGCCGTTCCCATTCTCCCGGCGTGAGCCGTGCCCCACCGCGACCACGCCCGGCGGCTTGC
>NZ_JBKOTX010000109.1:0-19813 GCF_047086965.1 Roseovarius halophilus (ex Wu et al. 2025)
CGTGCCCGCGCTGCTGTTCATGCAGGGAACCGCGGGGGTGGAATTCGCCGCTTCGCAGGCGGCGCGTCGGCCCCCCGCGCGCTCACGCGCGCGGCCGTTCCGAAAGCGCCGGCGCCGGGCGCATCTCCCCCGTAACCTGCCCGGCGAAGTTGGTGATATCCGGGTTCAGGTAGGCACGAACCTCCGGGTTGGTCGCCTCGACGACACTGAGCCGCACCAGAAGGGCCGCCATCGCGCATTCGGCGGCGCGGGTTGCCCCGTCGGAGATTTTCAGCGCAATGCCCATACCCAGCCCGGGCAGGATGGCAATGAAAAAGCCCTCGGCCCCGGTCTTGACCGCGGCCCTGCCCCCGGCGGCGCGCATCAGCCGGGTGCAGGCGCGGCCTTCGCCCGCGACCAGCTCGGGGTGGCGCATCATCGCCGCGCGCAGGGTGACCATGGCCCTCGAGCGTGTGTCCGACCGATCCTGCGCGCTGGCGAAACGGGCCATGGCGCGGGCCATGGCGTGGACAGTCGTGGCGTGGTTGGGGGCCGAACAGCCGTCGATGCCCCAGCACGGGCTCTCGGCCCCGGTCACCTCTTCAAACCCCGCCTTGATCGCGACCTGCAGCGGGTGGTCGATGGCCAGGTAATCCGGCCCCGCGCCAAGATGCCGCGACACGGCGAGGAACCCGCAGTGCTTGCCCGAGCAGTTGTTGTGATAGCGGCAGGGGCTTTGCCCGGCGCGGATCATCTCGACCTCGGCCTCCCGGTCGCGCGGGGCTTGCGGGCCACACAGGAAGGCCCTGTCCTCCAGATCCATGGCCGCCAGCCAGTCGCGCACCCGGTCGGTATGGATATGCGCCGCCGAATGCGAGGCGCAGGCCAGCGCGAGGTGCTCGGTGGTCAGTCCGGCCGCCCGGGCCGCGCCGGTCTCGACCAGCGGCAGGGCCTGGATCATCTTGGCCGAGGATCGCGGATAGGTGACATGGCCCGGATCGCCCCAGGCGTCGACGATCTGGCCCTGCGCGTCGCAGATCACCGCATGGCCCTGGTGGACGCTTTCCAGCAGCCCGCCGCGCCAAATTTCGACCAGCTGTTCCGCTTGTGCCATGTCGCTCCTTCCCTGCGCGTGTTGCGCGCCTTGCATACCGAAAACAGGGGAATTCCCATCCTGGCTTTTTCTTGCTACGGTCAGGGGTATCGAGTTGATTTGACCCGATCCAGCAGAAAAGGTGCGGGCACAAGGCACCGGGGATTGGTCAGACCAGAGGCAAGGACAGCTTGGAGGCTGTAGACATGATTTCACCACTATCGCGCGGCCTGGCCGTGGCAGCGGCCTTTTTCATCAGTTCCGCGGCATTGGCCCAGGAGGAAAGCTCCAACAGGGTGGCGGCGAACACCGACTGGTCGGTCTTTGTCGAGGAGGATCCGGTGCAGTGCTGGGGGGTCTCCGCGCCCAAGGCCGAAGAGTTCTTTCGTGACGGCGACCCGGTGTCGGCGAGCACGGGCGAAGTCCTCTTCTTCGTCTCCTACCAGCCCGCCGACGGTGTCGAAGGGCAGGTCAGCTATAACGGGGGCTATCCCTTTGACGAAGGCTCGACCGTCAGCCTCGAGATCGGCAGCGACAGCTTCGAGTTGTTCACCGAGGGTGAATGGGCCTGGGCGGCTTCGCCAGAGGATGACGCCGCGATCGTCGCGGCGATGAAGCGCGGGGCCGAGGCCGAGGTGTCCGGCGAATCGGGCCGTGGAACGCAGGTGGTGCATACCTTTTCCCTGCTGGGCTTCACGGCAGCGGTGGAAGAGGCGGAAAGCCGCTGCTCTGGCTAGAGAGGCCGCATGGCGTGACACGTTTGGAAGGCGGACGCATGCCGCCCGCCTTTCCTGTTTCATGCCAGGCGCGTCTGGCTGTCAGGCGACCAGCTGGAACAGCACCCCGGACAGGACGGCCCCGCCGAGTCCAAGCGCAAGGTAGAGCGCGAAGACACGCCGCACCACCAGCGCCCAGACCGCGGCCATCGCGGGCACGGAACTGATCGCACCGGCCACCATGAAGGCCATCGCGGCGCCGGCGGTCATGCCCTGCTCGGTCAGGCCCGCCAGCAGCGGCGGGGCGACATAGCTGTTCAGGTAGGCGGGCATGCCCACGAAGGCCGAGATCACGATCGGCAGAAGGCCCTCGCCCCCCACCACACCGGCGACAGCCTCGGCGGGGATATAGGTGATCAGGAGCGACTCGAGCACATAGGCCAGGGCGAGCCACTTGAGCAGGAACATCCCGTTGTCCAGAAGCTCGCCGCGGAAGGTGGCGCGGCGGTCCGCCTCCTGCCAGAATCGCCAGACGGGGCGGGCCTCGGTCTTGGGCGCCGAAGAGCAGCAGGTGCCGCAGCTCTTCTTCTGGCGAGCCACATTTGTCAGATGTCTGGCACGGGTCAGGGCCCGCACGACGAAGCCGCCCATGAGGCCGACACCGATGGCCGCGACGGCCTTGGCGATGGCGAAGGGCCAGCCCAGGGCCGCGGCGGTGATCAGCAGCGTCGGCGGGTCGATCAGCGGCGAGGCCAGCCAGAAGGCCATGATCGCCGAAAGCGGCGCCCCGGCGACGATCAGCGCCGCGATGAAGGGGATGACCTGGCACGAACAGAAGGGTGCCAACCCGCCAAAGACAGCGGCCATGAAAATCGCCTGCACCTCGCGCCCCTCGAAGGCCCGCGAGACCAGCGTTTCCGAGCCCGTTGCCTTGAGCCCCGCGATCAGGATCACGGCAAAGACGATATAGGGTGCGGTCCGCCCAAGGGCCGAGAGCGCGAATTCCAGCGTTGGCCGCAGTTGCTGCGGGTCCAGCACCGCCAGTGTCACCAGCACCAGCGCGGTCACCGCCCAGACGCTTTTCATCCGGTCGGGCGGGCGCGGCCCGCGCCGCTCGATCAGTCCGGTATCAGCCATTGTTGGCAACCTCTCTTGTCTCGTCGGCGCAGCATTCGTTCAGGATGAAATCGGCCAGGGCCTCGAGCCGGTCGAAATCCGCGCGGTTGATCACGCTGCGGCCCTGCTTTTGCTGGGCGACAAGCCCGGCGGCGGTCAGGAATTTCAGGTGATGGGCGAGGGTCGAGGGCGCGATCCCGGTGCGGGTCTGGATTGCGCCGATGGTCAGGCCATCGGGGCCGGCCCGAACCAGACAACGCAACACGTCAAGCCGCGCCTCCGATCCCATGGCGGCGAACCCCTGGCTGGCTTCTTCGTTTTGCATGATTCGACTCCTTTGGAGATAGTTATAAAACTAGGTTTATAGTTATGTCGAGAGGCAGAACGGATTTTCTTTGGAATCGACGCGCCGCTCCTATATCAGGCCCACCTGACCCCAAGGATGCGAGCCCCATGATGTCGGCCCCGGCCCCGATCACGCAGGACGTTCTGACCATCAAGCGGCAACTGCCCGAGGATGGCCCGACCAATATCGTCGGCCTGACACGGCCCGGCTTGCGCGATGCGCTTGTCGCCATGGGCACGCCGGAAAAGCAGGCCAAGATGCGGGTCAACCAGATCTGGCAGTGGGTCTATCACTGGGGCGTGCGCGATTTCGCGCAGATGACGAACCTCGCCAAGGACTTCCGCGCCAGCCTGGCCGAGCATTTCGTGATCGACCTGCCCGAGCTTGTCTCGAAAAACGTCAGCGCCGATGGCACCCGCAAGTACCTTGTTCGCATCGCTGGCGGGCACGAGGTCGAGGTCGTCTACATCCCCGAGGAGGACCGGGGCACGCTGTGCATCTCGTCCCAGGTGGGCTGCACGCTGACCTGTTCTTTCTGCCACACGGGCACACAGAAACTTGTGCGCAACCTCACCGCGGGTGAAATCATCGGCCAGGTCATGATGGCGCGCGACGATCTGGGCGAATGGCCCGAACCGGGGCAGGGCACAGGAGAAAACGGCCCGCGCCTGCTGTCCAACATCGTGCTGATGGGCATGGGCGAGCCGCTTTACAACTTTGAAAACGTCCGCGACGCCATGAAGATCGCCATGGATGGCGAGGGCATCGCCCTGTCGCGCCGCAGGATCACATTGTCGACCAGTGGCATCGTCCCCGAGATCGCCAAGACCGCCCAAGAAATCGGTTGTCAGCTGGCGGTGTCCTTCCACGCGACCACGGACGAGGTGCGCGACAAACTGGTGCCGATCAATCGAAAGTGGAACATCGAGGCCCTGCTCGAGGCGCTCAAGGCCTATCCCAAGGTGTCGAATTCCGAGCGCATCACCTTTGAATACGTGATGCTCAAGGACGTGAACGACAGTGACGAGGATGCCCGGCGGCTGGTCAAGCTGATCGAGGGGATTCCGGCCAAGATCAACCTGATCCCCTTTAACGAATGGCCCGGCGCCCCCTATGAACGCTCGGATAGGGATCGCATCGCGAGTTTTGCCGATATCGTCTACAAGGCGGGCTATGCCAGCCCCATCCGCACCCCCCGCGGCGAGGATATCATGGCGGCCTGCGGTCAGTTGAAATCGGCCACGGAACGTGCGCGCAAGTCGCGCAAGGAAATCGCGGCCGAGGCGGGCCTGGCGCGTGACTGACCCGTAGCCGGGGCACGGGGCTACCTGCCCGGAATCGCGTCACGTTTCTCGCCAGCTCCGTCCCAGGTTTCCAGACAGGCCACCGCGTCTTCGGCCGTCTCGACGTAGCGGAACAAGTCAAGATCCGCGTCCGAGATCGTTCCGGCCTCGGCCAGCGCCTCCCAGTTGATGATCCTTTCCCAGAAATGCCGCCCGAACAGCAGGAAGGGGATCTTCTCCATCCGGCCGGTCTGGATCAGGGTCAGGGTTTCGAACATTTCGTCCATGGTGCCGAATCCGCCTGGAAAGATGCAGATCGCCCGTGCGCGCATCAGGAAGTGCATCTTGCGGATCGCGAAGTAATGGAAGTTGAAGCACAGGTCCGGCGTGACGTATTCGTTCGGGGCCTGTTCGTGCGGCAGCACGATGTTCAACCCGATGCTGACCCCGCCCGCGTCGGCGGCGCCCCGGTTGCCCGCCTCCATCACGCCGGGGCCGCCGCCGGTAACGATGACGTTCTCCAGCCCGCCCTCGGCCACCGATTGTTCCGTCATCAGCCGCGCGAAGGTCCGCGCCGCGTCGTAGTATTGCGACAGGTCGGCAAGCGTCTCTGTCCGGGCGCTGTCCTTGCGTGAGGGTTCGGGAATGCGGGCCCCGCCGAACAGCACGATGGTGGACTTCACCCCGGCCTCGTTCATCTTCAGGTCGGGCTTGAGCAGTTCCAGTTGCAGCCGCACGGGCCGCAACTCGTCACGGCACATGAAATCGTTGTCAGTGAAGGCCAGCCGATAAGCGGACGATCGGGTCTGCGGCGTGTCGGGCACATGCTCAAGCACCTCGCGGTCCTCGCCGGAATAGCGGAACGGGTGGTGGCGGTGGTCGTCGGTCATGGCGCGGCTCCTCGGGCTCGATCCGCTTGGTGATGGCAGGCTTCGCGCACCTTGTCCAATGACAGCCGGTCACGGGGCGATTGCCGAAGCCGCCGGCAAAGGCTATTGCGCGGGAAACCGAAACCCGCATCGGAGAGTGCCCCATGTCCAACGCCCAGCTTGAAACCGCCATCGAAGCCGCCTGGGAAACCCGCGACCAGATCACGCCCAGCACCACCGGCGAAACCCGCGAGGCCATCGAGGATACGCTGAACGCCCTCGACAGCGGCCAGTTGCGCGTGGCCGAGCGGCAGGACAACGGCGACTGGCACGTGAACCAGTGGGCCAAGAAGGCCGTGCTTCTGGGGTTCCGCATCAAGGACATGGCACAGCAGGATGGCGGCCCGCAGGGCGGCGGCTGGTGGGACAAGGTCGACAGCAAGTTCAAGGGCTGGGGCGACGAGCAGTGGCGCGCCGCGGGCTTCCGCGCCGTGCCCAACTGCGTGGTGCGCAAGTCCGCTCATATCGCGCCTGGCGTCGTGCTGATGCCATCCTTCGTCAACCTCGGCGCCTACGTCGACGAGGGAACCATGGTCGACACCTGGGCGACGGTCGGCTCCTGCGCGCAGATCGGCAAGAACGTCCACCTTTCGGGCGGCGTCGGCATCGGGGGCGTGCTCGAACCCATGCAGGCCGGTCCGACCATCATCGAGGACAACTGCTTCATCGGGGCCCGTTCCGAGGTGGTCGAGGGCTGTATCGTGCGCGAGGGCTCGGTCCTGGGCATGGGCGTGTTCATCGGCAAGTCCACCAAGATCGTCGACCGCGAGACGGGCGAGGTCTTCATGGGCGAGGTGCCGCCCTATTCCGTGGTGGTCTCCGGCTCCATGCCGACCAAGAACAACCTCAACCTCTACTGCGCCGTGATCGTCAAACGGGTCGATGCACAAACCCGGTCGAAAACCGGCATCAACGAATTGCTGCGCGATTGATGCTGATCAGCCGGATCCTGGCAAAGCGTCGGATCGCGGCGGGGGTCCGGCCCGGATGGCTGGCGGCCTGGGGGCCGGTGGCGCTGGACGCGGCCTGCCTCGTCGCGGTCTTCGCGCTGGCCTTTGGACCGTTCCGGGGCCTGGTTGCGGCGCTCGAGATGCCGCGCGGGGCGGTGATCGCGGCGCTGGTGGCGCTGGGGTTCATCCCCGTGCAGGGGGTGCTGATCATCTCGTCGCTCTGGGCGGCGCGGTCGCGCTGGCAGGACAAGGAGGCCGAAGATGGCTGAGAAGACACCCCGCAAGCAACAGGTCTATACCCTGCTGGTCGAGGTCGGGCGGTGTGCCGGTGACGGCTTGCCCGAGGGCAGCACCGGCGCGGCCCTGATGTGCTATGCCAGCGGCGTGGACGAGGCCGAGGCGGTGCGCGAAACCGTGGCAATCCTAAAGCAGGCCGACATGGCCCCGCTTGATGTCAGTGGCTATGGCACAAGGGCCGAGCGCGAGGCCGAGGGGCATGAGATCGAGGCCGACGAGGCCGAGCTGATGCAGCGCGCGCTGGACGAGAACAGCGTCGTCGTGGCCCAGATCACGCCGTTCTTCGGCGAGGATGAGCCGAGCTAGCGCGGGCGGATGATCCTGCAAACCTTGACACGGGACGACGGTGGCGATCTATCCCTCGTGCTGCTGTGGGGCCATCGGGAGGGCACGCCATGACCATTGATCCGGTGAAACTGACCGCGGATCTGATCCGCTGTCCCAGCGTCACGCCCGAGGACGGCGGGGCGCTGGTGCTGCTTGACGAGCTCTTGTCGCAGGCGGGGTTCGAGACCGTCCGTGTCGACCGGAACGGTGTGCCGAACCTCTTTGCCCGCTGGGGGCCGAAACGCGCGGCCCGGAGCTTTGGGTTCAACGGACATACCGATGTCGTTCCCGTGGGTGACCCTGCGGACTGGAGCGTCGACCCCTTTGGCGCCGCGCAGCGCAAGGGCGTGCTCTACGGGCGCGGGGCGACGGACATGAAATCGGCAGTGGCCGCCTTTGCCGCCGCCGCGGTGGACTTGGTGACGGCCGCGCCGCCCGATGGCGCCGTGATCCTGGCCATCACGGGGGACGAGGAAGGCCCCGGCCGGGACGGGACCAGGGCGCTTCTGGACTGGATGGAGGGCAAGGGCGAGCGCATGGATGTCTGCCTCGTGGGCGAGCCGACCTGCCTGGAGACGCTGGGCGACACGATCAAGATCGGGCGCCGCGGCTCCATGAGCGCCTGGGTGACGGTGACCGGCAAGCAGGGGCACGCCGCCTATCCGCACCGCGCCCGGAACCCGCTGCCGGCCATGGTGCGCTTGATGGACAGGCTGGCCGGGCAGGAGCTTGACAAGGGGACGGATCATTTCGACCCATCGACCCTGGCGGTGGTCTCGGTCGAGACGGGCAACGGCGCGACGAATGTCATCCCGGGCACCTGCCGCGGGATCGTGAACATCCGCTTCAACGACCGGCACAGTGGCGCGACCCTGAGTGACTGGCTGCGTGCCGAGGCGGCGCAGGTGGCCGAGGCTTTCGGGGTGGGCATCGACCTGGAGATCAAGATCTCGGGCGAGAGTTTCCTGACCCCACCGGGGGTGCTTTCGACACTTGTCAGCCGCGCTGTCGAGGCCGAGACAGGCCAGGGGCCGGCACAGTCGACCACCGGGGGCACTTCGGACGCCCGGTTTGTCAAGGACCATTGCCCGGTGGTGGAATTCGGCCTGGTGGGCAAGACCATGCACCAGGTGGACGAATGCGTGCCCGTGGACGAGATCGTGAGGTTGAAGGAGATCTATGGCCGGATCCTGCGCGACTATTTCGGCTGAACCGCGGCCAAGCGGAGTGGCTGCGCCACGCGGGTCTGTTTTGTGAATGAGGGGGCTCTGCCCCCTCAAACGCCCCCGGGATATTTCCGGCCAGAAGAAGACAATAGGCCTGCCGTGGCCCGCGGTGACGTGCTAGGCGTGAGCCATGGCACGTATTCCCTCAAAGTCCGAAATCCGCGACTGGATTTCCCAGAACCCCACCCAGAGTTCAAAGCGCGATATCGCGAATGCCTTCGGCATCAAGGGTGCCGACAGGATCGACCTCAAGCGGCTCCTCAAGGAGCTGGAGGACGAGGGCGTGCTGCGCAAGAGCCGTAAGAGCTATCGCGACCCCGAGAAGCTGCCGCCGGTCAGTGTCCTGCAGGTTCTGGCGCCGGATACGGATGGCGACCTTCTGGCGCGGCCCATGGAATGGGGTGGCGACGGACCCGAGCCGCGCATTCTTCTGGTGCCACGCGCCAGTGATCCGGCGCTGGGCGAGGGCGACCGGGTTCTAGCGCGACTGACCGAGGAACGCGGCGCGGACCATGCCTATTCGGCGCGGCTGATCCGGCGGATCGGAACCAATCCCCTGCGCATCCTTGGCGTCTACAAGGCCCGCAGCGAGGGGGGGCGGATACAGCCCGTTGAAAAGGGCAGCGACAAGGAGTGGCTGGTGCCCGAGGGCCTGTCGGGCGGGGCCCGGGATGGCGAGTTGGTCGAGGCGGAACAGGCCGGGCCGAAGACCCGCATGGGCCTGCCCAAGGCGCGGGTGATCTCGCGGCTGGGGGACCCGAGCGCGCCGCGCGCGGTCAGCCTGATCGCGATTCATCACCACGGCATCCCGGACCGTTTTCCCGACGACGTCATCGCCGAGGCGGACAGGATGACACCCGCCGGGCGGCAGGGCCGCGAGGACCTGCGCGCGTTGCCGCTGATCACGATCGACCCGAGCGATGCGCGTGATCATGACGATGCCTGCTGCGCGATCCCCGACGAGGACCCGGGCAACGCGGGTGGTCATCTGCTGTGGGTCGCCATCGCGGACGTGGCGCATTACGTGCGGCCCGGGTCGGCGCTGGACCGCGAGGCGCGCAAGCGTGGCAATTCCACCTATTTCCCCGATCGCGTGGTGCCGATGCTGCCCGATCGGCTGTCGGGCGATCTGTGTTCGCTGCACGAGGGGGTGCCACGGGCCTGCATCGCGGTGGAGATGAAGCTCGATGCCGAGGGCAGGAAGCTCTCGCATCGCTTCGTGCGCGGGCTGATGAAATCGCCGGCCTCGCTGAGCTATGTCCAGGTGCAGGCCGGGATGGACGGTGAGCCCGACGAGAAGGTCGTCCCCCTGTTGGAAGAGGTGATCCGGCCGCTTTTTGCCTGTTACGACAGCCTGGTGAAGGCGCGGGCGGAGCGTCAGCCGCTGGAGCTGGA
Source organism: Roseovarius halophilus (ex Wu et al. 2025) (assembly GCF_047086965.1). Taxonomy (NCBI): domain Bacteria; kingdom Pseudomonadati; phylum Pseudomonadota; class Alphaproteobacteria; order Rhodobacterales; family Roseobacteraceae; genus Roseovarius; species Roseovarius halophilus (ex Wu et al. 2025). Next base: position 9,658 of record NZ_JBKOTX010000109.1, read on the forward strand.
TCTGCCGGAACGTCAGATCGTTCTGGACGAGGCCGGCAAGGTCACTGAGGTGGCCTTCAAGGACCGGCTGGATGCCCACCGCATGATCGAGGAATTCATGGTGCTGGCCAATGTGGCCGCCGCGGAGACGCTGATCGCCAAGCGCCAACCCCTGTTGTTCCGGGTGCATGAAGAGCCCAGCCCGGAAAAGCTGGACACCCTGCGCGAGGTCGCCGGGGCCAGCGGGCTGACGCTGGCCAAGGGGCAGGTTCTCAAGACCGCGCATCTCAACCGCCTTCTGGAACAGGCCGCCGAGACCGAGACCAACGAGTTGATCAACATGGCGACGCTGCGGTCCATGACGCAGGCCTATTACAACCCCGAGAATTTCGGCCATTTCGGGCTGGCCCTGAAGGCCTATGCGCATTTCACCTCGCCGATCCGGCGCTATTCGGACCTGATCGTGCATCGGGCGCTCGTCTCGGCCCATGGTTGGGGTGAGGATGGTCTGAGCCCTGGAGACATCGAGGAGCTGGACAGCACCGCCGAACATATCAGCAATACCGAGCGCCGCTCGATGATGGCCGAGCGGGACACAACCGATCGCTACCTGGCCGCCTATCTGAATGATCGCGTCGGGTCGGAATTCACGGGCCGGATCAGCGGTATTGCGCGGTTCGGGGTTTTCGTGAAACTGGACGAAACCGGGGCCGACGCAATGATCCCGATGCGCAATCTTGGCGCCGAGTATTTCCACCATGACGCGGACAGCCAGACCCTGATGGGGGCCGATACCGGCCAGGTCATCGGTATGGGGCAACGGGCCGTGGTCAAGCTCAACGAGGCGGCGCCGGACACCGGTGGATTGATCGTCGAGCTTGTCTCGCTGGAGGGCAAGACAGTGCGGCATGGCCCGAAATCCGCAAGGGGCCAGCCGCCGCGCCGCAAGAAGGCGCAGGCGCGCAGAAAGTCCGACAAGACAGCGCGAAAGGTCAAGCGCACACGGCAGACGCGGGTCTAGAGATCCGGGTAGAGCGGGAAGGTTTTGCAGATTGTTTCGACCTCCGCCCGGATGCGGGCCTCGGTTTCGGCGTTGCCGTCCTCGCCCTGGGCGGCGAGGCCATCTGTGACCCGGACGATCCAGTCGGCGATCTGGCGGAACTCGGGTTCGGCAAAGCCGCGGGTGGTGCCGGCGGGCGTGCCCAGCCGGATGCCGCTGGTCACGGCGGGCTTTTCGGGATCAAACGGGATGCCGTTCTTGTTGCAGGTGATCTGCGCGCGTTCCAGCGCGGCCTCGGTGGCGTTGCCCTTTACGCCCTTGGGGCGCAGGTCGACCAGCATGACATGGCTGTCGGTGCCGCCGGTGACGATGTCGAGCCCGCCCTTGACCAGCTGGTCGGCCAGGGCCTGGGCGTTGCGGATCACCTGCTCCTGATAGCTGCGGAAGCCCGGGCGCAGCGCCTCGCCGAAGGCCACGGCCTTGGCGGCGATGACATGCATCAGCGGCCCGCCCTGCAGGCCGGGGAAGATGGCGCTGTTGACCTTTTTCGCGATATCCGCGTCATTGGTCAGGATCAGCCCGCCGCGGGGGCCGCGCAGGGTCTTGTGGGTGGTGGTGGTGACCACATGGGCATGAGGGAAGGGGTCGGGATAGACGCCGGCCGCGATCAGCCCGGCGAAATGGGCGACATCGGCCAGCACCCAGGCGCCGACGCTGTTGGCGATCTCGCGGATGCGGGCGAAGTCGATCTGGCGCGGGATGGCCGAGCCGCCGGCGATGATCATCTTCGGCTTGTGTTCGGCGGCCAGGGCGGCGATCTGGTCGTAGTCGATCCGGCTGTCGCTTTCGCGCACGCCGTATTGCACGGCGTTGAACCACTTGCCCGACTGGTTCGGTTTGGCCCCGTGGGTGAGGTGGCCGCCGGCATCGAGGCTCATGCCGAGGATGGTGTCGCCCGGGCTCAGCAGGGCCTGGAAGACGCCCTGGTTGGCCTGGCTGCCCGAGTTGGGCTGGACGTTGGCGAAGTCGCAGCCGAAGAGCTGGCAGGCGCGCTCGATGGCCAGGGTCTCGGCGATGTCGACGAACTGGCAGCCGCCGTAGTAGCGTCGGCCCGGGTAGCCCTCGGCATACTTGTTGGTCATGACCGACCCCTGCGCCTCGAGCACCGCCGCCGAGACGATGTTCTCGCTGGCGATCAGCTCGATCTCGTGACGCTGCCGCCCGAGCTCCTTGTCGATCGCCCCCCAGACCTCGGGGTCCCGCGACGAAAGCGGCTCGGTGAAGAAGGGGTCGGGGCTGGTCGAATGGGTCATGGTGGTCCTCCTTGGCGGGCGCCGGTCCGTTTCCGGCCAATATCTGCTTGTGGGCTTGATATGGGGCAAATCCGCGACGGGAAAGGCCCAAAGCGACGCAGGCCGGACCGTTGGCGTCCGATCGCGGTATCCGTGCGCGGGATTGCCGGGGGGATTGCCTTTCCCGCCGGCGCATCGGACAAGGGAGGCGACAGACAAGGGACGGACCCATGGCCCCCAAGCTCGCCTTCGTTGCCAGCGATGCGCCCATCGCCCGACAGGCCGCCACGGCGCTGGCCCAGCGCTACGGCGCGGTAGAGGAGTCCGACGCCGATGTCATCGTGGCCCTGGGCGGCGATGGCTTCATGTTGCACACGCTGCACCGGACCCAGCATCTGGATGCGCCGGTCTACGGCATGAACCGGGGCACCGTGGGCTTTCTGATGAACGAATACGCCGAGACCGGCCTGCCCGCGCGCCTGGCGGCGGCCGAGGAAGAGGTGATCAACCCGCTGCGGATGCAGGCGACCTGCGCGGATGGCACGACCCATGACGCCCTGGCGATCAACGAGGTCTCCTTGCTGCGCGCGGGGCCGCAGGCGGCGAAGCTGCGCATCCACGTCGATGGCAAGCTGCGCATGGCCGAACTGGTCTGCGACGGCGCGCTGGTGGCCACGCCGGCCGGGTCCACCGCCTACAACTACTCGGCCCACGGGCCGATCCTGCCCATCGGGTCGGATGTCCTGGCCCTGACGGCGGTCGCGGCCTTCCGGCCCCGGCGCTGGCGCGGCGCGCTGCTGCCCAAGGAAGGGCGGGTCACATTCGAGGTGGTCGATCCGGAGCGGCGCCCGGTCATGGCCGATGCCGATGGCAAATCCGTGCCCGACGTGGCCGAGGTGCGCATTCAGTCGGCCGAGGACGTGCAGCACCGGTTGCTGTTCGATCCGGGCCACGGGCTGGAGGAACGGCTGATCCGCGAACAGTTCGCCTGAGGCCGCCGGCCGCCGCTCCTTGCCGGGCGGGCCCGGCAAGGACGCCCCGCCCGCCGTCCCGGTTTCAGTCGGCGCGGATATGCGACACCCGCAGGTCGGCTTGATGGTCGCGGCCATAGGCCACAAGCGCGACCGACCGGACATCGGCCGCCTCCAGCGGCGGCAGGCCCCCGCCCGAGGCGGTGAACCGGCTCAGAGGTACGGTGACATCGGCCCAGTCGCGCGGCGCGGTAAAACTGGCCTGATAGAACTGCCAGGGCAGGCGCGTTGCCGTACTGCGCAGGTGGATGTAGTAGGTCTGGCCGTCGCCGCGCGCGCCCAGGGTCAGCGTGGTCGTATCCGCCGGCAGGCCGTCCAGCGGATGCCGCGCCTGGATGAAGCCGCCATTGTTGGCGGTGCTCACGGTGCCGCTCAGGTGCAGATGCGGCGGGGGCCCGCCGATCACGGCCTGCCCCTCGGACCGGCCGCCCATGACGCGGTCGGTGAAGAAGGACCAGCGCGCGGTGGGGTCCTCGGTGAAATCCTCGATCAGCATGTCGGCCCGTCCCGGGGGTCCGGCGAGCACAGCGAGCAGCAAGACGACGACCCCCTTCATGACACCAAAGATAGCGTGTTGCCCGGCGCCGTCACCCCCTGGGATACCCGATTGTTGCCAGGGCCTCGGAAATCTCGTCGAGGATGGCCGGGTCGTCGATGGTGGCGGGCATCTTGTATGGCTTGCCATCGGCGATCGAGACCATGGTGCCGCGCAGGATCTTGCCCGACCGTGTCTTGGGCAGGCGGTCCACCACCACGGCCAGCTTGAAGGCCGCCACGGGGCCGATGCGCTCGCGCACCAGGGTGACGCATTCCTTGACGATCTCCGCGTGCGGGCGCTCCACCCCCTTGGACAGGCACAGGAACCCCAGTGGCAACTGGCCCTTCAAGTCGTCGCTGACCCCGATCACTGCGCATTCGGCCACGTCCGGGTGGCTGGCCAGCACTTCCTCCATGCCGCCGGTGGACAGCCGGTGGCCGGCCACGTTGATGACATCGTCGGTGCGCGCCATGATCCAGACATAGCCGTCCTCGTCGATCATGCCCGCGTCGCCGGTCTCGTAGTAGCCCGGGAAGGTGGCGAGGTAGGATTGTCGGAACCTGTCCGCGGCGTTCCACAGCGTCGGCAGGGTGCCCGGCGGCAGTGGCAGCTTGACCGCGATGGCGCCCAGCTCGCCAGCGGGCAGCGGGGTGCCGTCCTCGCCCAGGATCTGGATGTCGTAGCCTGGCATGGGAACGGTGGGACTGCCCAGCTTGACCGGCAGCGGCTCGATGCCCACCGGGTTGCCCGCGATGGTGTAGCCCGTTTCGGTCTGCCACCAGTGGTCGTAGACCGGCTTGCCGGTCATCTTCCGGGTCCATTCGATGGTGTCGGGGTCGGCGCGTTCGCCGGCCAGGTAGATCGCGCGCAGGCCGGACAGGTCGTATTTCTCGACGCATTCACCTTTCGGGTCCTCGCGCTTGACCGCGCGGAACGCCGTGGGCGCGGTGAAGAAGCTGCGGACGTTGTGTTCCTGGATCACACGCCAGAAGGTGCCCGCGTCTGGCGTGCCCACGGGCTTGCCCTCGAAGACGACGGTGGTGTTGCCGTGGATCAGCGGCGCGTAGCAGATGTAGGAATGGCCCACGACCCAACCGACATCCGAGGCGGCCCAGAAGACCTCGCCGGGGTCGACGTTGTAGATGTTCTTCATGGTCCAGTTGAGGGCCACCAGGTGCCCCGCGGTGTGGCGCACCACGCCCTTGGGCGCCCCCGTGGTGCCGGAGGTGTAGAGGATATAGGCCGGGTGATTGCCCTCGACGGGCACGCAACCGGCCGGTTCCACACCATACTGGAAGCCGTGCCAGTTGACGTCGCGGCCCTCTTCGAGGTGCGCGACTTCCTGTTCGCGCTGGAAGATGACGCAGAAATCGGGCTTGTGCCCGGCCTGGTCTATGGCCCCGTCCAGCAGCGGCTTGTAGTGCACGACGCGGCCCGGCTCGATCCCGCAGGAGGCGGCGATGATCGCCTTGGGCTGCGCGTCGTCGATGCGCACGGCCAGTTCGTGCGCGGCAAAGCCGCCGAAGACCACCGAGTGGATCGCGCCCAGCCGCGCGCAGGCCAGCATGGCCTCGAGCGCCTCGGGGATCATCGGCATGTAGATGATGACGCGGTCGCCCTTTTCCACGCCCTTGGCGCGCAGGGCCCCGGCCAGGTTGGCCACGCGGTTGCGCAGCTCGACATAGGAGATCTCGCGCTTGGTGTGGGTGACCGGGCTGTCATGAATGATGGCGGTCTGATCGCCGCGGCCCTGTTCCACGTGGCGGTCGACGGCGTTCCAGCAGGTGTTTACCTTGGCGTCGGCGAACCATTCATAGATGTGGTCGCCCCGGTCGAAAAGCGCCTGTTTCGGGGCCTCGTCCCAGTCGATGGCCTGGGCGGCCTCCATCCAGAACCCCTCCGGATCGGCCTTCCAGCCCTCGTAGACCTCGCGGTATCCCATGGTGTGCTTCCTCCTCATGCGTTGCAAAGGGATAGGGCAGGGGGTGGCCCTGCGGCAAGCCTGTTGGCGCCAGCACGTGGCAATCGGACGCAAAATATTTGCAGAACCGAGGCCTATGCTACGGCCATTTTTGCAAAGTCGCTGATTTCCGCCCGCCTGGGGTAAATCCCCATGCGGGCCTGCAAATCTGCAAATCTCCGGTGCGGGGGAATCACCCGTAGTGCTGCACCGGTGTGCCGGCAATCGCGGCCATGTTCAGCAATCCGCGCGCCGTGATCCCCGGCGTGACCACATGCGCGCGGTTGCCCATGCCCATCAGGATCGGCCCGACCTCCAGCCCGCCGCCCTTGGACTTGAGGATGTTGCGCACCCCCGAGGCGGCATCGGCATGGCCGAAGATCAGCACGTTGGCCGCCCCGTCCAGCCGCCCGCCGGGCAAAAGGCGCGCGCGCAATTCCGGGTCCAGCGCGGCGTCGACATTCATCTCGCCCTCGTACTGGAAATCGGTCTCCATCGCGTCGAGCAGGGCCAGGGCCTCGCGCAGGCGCTTGCCCGAGCCTTCGGCCTGGTTGCCGAACTGCGATTGTGAGCAGAAGGCGATCTTGGGCTCCACCCCGAAGCGCCGGGCATGGCGGGCGGCCCCCAGGGCGACCTCGGCCAGGTTCTCGGGGCTGGGCAGGGACCAGACATGCGTGTCGGCCAGAAACAGCGGGCCGTCCTCCAGGATCATCATGGAAAGCGCCCCGTGCGGGCGATAGCTGCCGTGGCCCAGAACCTGGGTGATATAGTTGAGATGCCAGCGGTATTCGCCGAATGTGCCACAGATCAGGCTGTCGGCCTCGCCGCGCTGCACCATGACCGCGCCGATGGCGGTGTTGTTGGTGCGCATGATGGCGCGGGCCAGGTCGGGGGTGACGCCGCGCCGCGCCATGATCTGGTGATAGGTGCCCCAGTAATCGCGGTAGCGGGGGTCGTTCTCGGGGTTCACGATCTCGAAGTCGCGGCCCGGGCGCACCACCAGCCCGGCGCGTTCGCAGCGCGCCTCGATGACCTCGGGGCGGCCGATCAGGATGGGCTTCTCCGGGGTCTCTTCCAGGATGGCCTGCGCGGCGCGCAGCACGCGTTCGTCCTCGCCCTCGGCAAAGACGATGCGGCGGGCGGCCTGGCCCGCGGCCTCGAAGACCGGCCGCATCAGCAGCGCCGATTTGAAGACGCTTTCGTTGAGCTTCTGCTTGTAGGCCTCGATATCGGCGATGGGCCGGGTGGCCACGCCAGTTTCCTGTGCTGCCCGGGCCACGGCGCTGGAGACCACCGCCGACAGCCGCGGATCAAAGGGCTTGGGGATCAGGTAATCGGCCCCGAAGGTCAGGTGTTCGCCCTGGTAGATGCGCGCGGCCTCGGCGCTGGTGGTCTGGCGCGCCAGGTCCGCGATGCCCTCGATGCAGGCGATCTGCATGGCGTCGTTGATCTCGGTCGCGCCGGCGTCCAGCGCCCCGCGAAAGATGAAGGGAAAGCACAGGACATTGTTGACCTGGTTGGGAAAATCGCTGCGGCCCGTGGCGATGATGGCATCCGGGGCCACCTCGCGCGCGGCCTTGGGCAGAATCTCGGGCGTGGGATTGGCCAGGGCGAAGATGATCGGGCGCTCGGCCATCCGGCGCACCATGTCCGCGCTCAGCACGCCCGGCCCGGACAGGCCCAGGAACAGGTCGGCCCCGTCTATGACCTCGTCCAGCGTCGCCGGGGCGGTGCCCTGGGCATAGGCGGCCTTTTGCGGGGTCATGTCCGTCTCTCGGCCCTCGTGGACCAGACCCTCGATGTCGCACAGCCAGACGTTCTCGCGCCGCACTCCTAGTTTGAGCAGCATGTTCAGGCAGGCGATGCCCGCGGCCCCGCCGCCGGTGCTGACGACCTTGATGTCCTCGAAGGACTTGCCGGCAACACGCAGCGCGTTGGTGGCCGCCGCGCCGACGACGATGGCCGTGCCGTGCTGGTCGTCGTGAAAGACGGGGATGTTCATCCGTGCGCGGCAGATCTGTTCGACGATGAAACAGTCGGGCGCCTTGATATCCTCAAGGTTGATCGCCCCGAAGGTCGGTTCCATCGCGCAGACGATCTCGGCCATTTTCTCTGGGTCCGGTTCGTTCAGTTCGATGTCGAAACAGTCGATCCCGGCGAACTTCTTGAACAGGACGGCCTTGCCCTCCATCACCGGCTTGGCGGCCAGCGCCCCGATGTTGCCCAGCCCCAACACCGCCGAGCCGTTCGAGACCACCGCCACCAGGTTGCCCCGCGCGGTGTAGTCGAGCGCGGTTGCCGGGTCGGCCTTGATCTCGAGGCTGGCCTCGGCCACGCCGGGCGAATAGGCGCGGGCCAGGTCGCGGCCATTGGCCAGCGGCTTGGTGGCGCGGATCTCCAGTTTGCCGGGCTTGGGGTCCCGGTGATAGGCGAGCGCGGCGTCGCGCAGCGAGGTCTCGGTCTTGTCGGCCATGGCGTGCCCCGTGTCATGTTCTGGTCGGTTCTGTTTTTGTTTAATGTTAAACAGCAGTCCCGGCGGCGCGGGGTCCCTGCACCGGTCCATCAAGCATCAACAGGCCCCGTCTTGCAAATCCGAATGCGCGGCCGGGCACACGCCAAGGCTTGCATCCCTTCGGCCGCCATCCCAATCTGGGGTCCGGAGGGATGCCCAATGCCACTTGTCGATGACGCCCGCGCCGTGCGTGAAAACGCTTATGTGCCCTATTCCAACTTCAAGGTCGGGGCCGCGATCCGCGCGGCCAGCGGCGCGGTCTATCGCGGCGTGAACGTGGAAAACGTGGCCTATCCCGAAGGCACCTGCGCTGAGGCCGGGGCCATCGCTGCCATGGTCGCCGCCGGCGAGACCGCGATCGCCGAGGTCGCGGTGATCGCCGACAGCCCGGTGCCGGTTTCGCCCTGCGGCGGCTGCCGCCAGAAACTGGCCGAATTCGGGGCCGGTGACGTGCCTGTCACGCTGGCCACGACGCAGGGCGCGACGGTTGAAACCACCATCGCCGGAATGCTGCCCGGCAAGTTCGACAGCCACCAGATGAGCCGGAGCTGAGCGTTTGGACGCCCGTGCCATCATCCTGAAGCTGCGCAAGGGGCAAAGCCCGGACCGCGAGGAACTGACCTGGTTCGCCAAGGGGTTGGCGACAGGCGCCGTCTCCGATGCCCAGGCCGGGGCTTTTGCCATGGCCGCCTGCCTCAACGGCCTGGGCGAGGCGGGGCGCGTGGCGCTGACACTGGGCATGCGCGACAGCGGCGACGTGCTGGGCTGGGATCTGCCCGGCCCGCTGATGGACAAGCATTCCACGGGCGGCGTGGGCGATTGCGTCTCGCTGATCCTGGCGCCCGCGCTGGCGGCCTGCGGCGTCTTCGTGCCCATGGTCTCGGGCCGGGGGCTGGGGCACACCGGCGGCACGCTGGACAAGATCGAGGCGATCCCGGGCCTGTCCACAACCGTGGACGCGGCGCGCTTTCGCGCCATCACGGCGGATATCGGCTGTGCCATCGTCAGCGCCACGGGCAACATCGCCCCTGCCGACCGCCGCCTTTATGCCATCCGCGATGTCACCGCGACGGTGGAGAGCGTGGACCTCATCACCGCCTCGATCCTGTCCAAGAAGCTGGCCGCCGGGCTGGACGGACTGGTGCTCGACGTCAAATGCGGCGCGGGCGCCTTCATGAAAAGCGCGCAAGAGGCCCGCGCGCTGGCCCATGCGCTGTGCGATACCGCCAACGCGGCCGGGACATCCACCGCGGCCTTCCTCACCGACATGGCGCAACCGCTGGCCCCGGCGCTGGGCAATGCGGTCGAGGTGGCCCTCTGCATGGAGGTTCTGTCGGGCAACCGCGCCGCCGCCCCGCGCCTGCATGACCTGACCGTGGCGCTTTGTGCGCGGGTTCTGGCACTGACGGGCGAGGCCGAGGACGCCGCACAGACCCGTGTCGCGGATGCGATTTCCAGCGGCCACGCGATGGAGCTTTTCGCGGCCATGACCCACAGCCTCGGCGGCCCGCCGGACATGGACTCCGACTGGCGCACGCATCTGCCCCGCGCCCCCGTGGTGGGCGAGGTCACCGCGCCGCGTGCCGGACAGGTGGCCGCCATCGACGGCGAGGCGCTGGGATTTGCCGTGGTGGCCCTTGGCGGTGGGCGGCAGGTCGAGACCGACCGGGTGGACCCGGCGGTGGGCCTGACCAAGGTCGTCCCATTGGGCGCCACCGTGGAGCCGGGCGACCCGCTGGCGGTGATCCATGCCGCCTGGATTTCCGTTTCGCCGGGCCAGTTTTCTACGTCCGTGGTGGTGGTCAGCTGGCCGCCCGGCTCGATCCCCTGGACCAGGATCGGCT